>NZ_JCAMRT010000019.1:0-124799 GCF_059821225.1 Paenibacillus sp. sg306046 | reverse complement strand
TGCTCAAGCTGTCAAAGTTGAAATGTTGAGTATACACGAGAAAACAGGAGAAAACATTACTTTATAGTGGGAGTGAGAGTTTGAACAGAATAGTTTTATTAGCGGGTGCAACTTTAATTATTTTTGTCACAACGTTATTTTATTTTTTTGTAGTAAATCCTACTTTTTTTGAAAAAGAAAGTAATTTAACAGAGATAAGATCTGCAGACCACATGAAATTAGAATATGATTATTTTCATGGAAAAAAATATTATCCGATTCATTTAAAAAAAGGAAACAAATTCTCTGTTGAGTATAGTTTTATAAGTAAGGGAGAAATAAGTGTTGTTTTTTTGGACCCCAAAGGAAAATCAATTAGGCCGAATGTAGATGGAGCTTTGCTGAGTATTGTTGCAGATGTTGACGGTGAATATAACTTACTTATTGAGGGAAACAAGATGTCAAATGGGGAAATCACTGCTAGTTGGAAGGTAGAATGAAAAACAACAACCAAACATTTTATGTATTTCTGAAAAAGTCGGGACAATCGTCCCGTTTTTTTCATTTCTGTCCGAAGCCTACGCCTCAAATTTCCGAAGCGAAAGTATTAAATTTTTTTGATATTCGTCAAAATCGACAGATTTCTCATAAAATTGGTATAGTAAATGGGCATTTCTGCTTAGTTTCGGCAAAATGTTTAGAATTTGTTCAGAGCCCATTGTTTATAATGCAAGAAAGTCCGCTCTAGCTTTGTGGGAGTCAGCGATCAACACAGAATGTCCAGATTGTTGAAGGAGGTTTCGTTTGTGATCAAGAACAAGCTTTTATCGAAGTGGATGTCCATTCTGGTTATGATTTGCCTGATGGGCTCCATGATTCCTGTTCTGGGAATACCGACCGAGGTTTACGCGGCAACCGAGGATCAACAGATGCTGCTCGACGGTACTCCAATTGGTAATGCAACGAAGGAAGCAGGCAATGCATTTCGCAACTTTAACGTAAATGGCGCCGGCTTTGCCAGCTCCAGAGGATTTGTGCAGACGGAGCAGGATAAGGACATCAGCATCTATGCAGATGGCTCTATGACCGCCGATGATGAGGCTAGCGTACAGTTCGAAGTACGTGTCAAGGACAATCCGTTACTGGCTGCTATTGCTGCCGGCGGAGAAGCCGAGATTGAGGTCGGCTGGGATGAACTGCAATATGACGAAAGCTGCTTCTTGGGGATTTGTGCGACTTCGGTTACGACCGCAAACTTTTTTGTAGATAATGTGAACGTAATGTCGGGCCATAGCGGCGGCGGAACGATTGGCCACAGAGAAAAAATAGCCAAGTTCAAGGCGGATTCTACCATTCGCATTGAGATTTGGCTTGAAGATGAAGATGTGCAGGTCAAAGGCATTTTCATCCGATTCCGCGACAAGGTCCGCCCTGAATTAGAAAGCTATACGTTCACCGGCAATGGCGTGGACCGGGTGAACAAAAAAGGACAGCCGGAGCTTTACGCCAAGGCAGGGGAGAAAATCTCGCTGACGTACAACTTTAGTGAGCCGGTCAGACCGATGGCGATGACATCCTCTTTTAATGACCATTTTCTGCGGCATCCGTTGTTTGTGAATCCGGCGGGAGACGGCTTGCCGACGGCTGGGTTGGAGCAGTTCCTTACCAATACAACCTATAGGGCGTCGGACTTCGCAGGAGACTTCCGAAGCTTCCCGCTTCACCAGTCGATCAACTATACATATACTGCAGCCAAGTATCACCATAGCGGTAATTTGCCGCTGAAGCCGCGGATGAGAGAATCCGATGGCATCGCCGGGCTGAATCGCGGTCCGCTCGACTACAGTATGGAAGAAAAGCTCAACGGGGCTGTGTTTATTGATGCGGCCGGTAATGTAGCGAAGCCGATCACGCTGCCTAGCAAGGCGACGAACTCCAGTTTGGGCGTAGTCGCGGGTAAAACGATGAACCCCTTTGATTATGACAGCGGCGGCTATCGTGTCATTGTCGATGCGGTAGCTCCCAAGTACTCCAAGGTAGGCAACGGGATTCAACCTGAGATGGTCACTGGGGCTACAGTTAATAACCGCGATGTGATGGACTTTACGGTACAGTTTTCCGAGGAAGTAATTCCGCGGGATGACCGAACCGGCTCGCCTTATGCGTACGACAAGATGTACCTGCTGTTTAACAACGGCATGCGAGCGTACTATTACGATGCTGAAAATAATGCCAATCTCGGGTACCAGACCCAAAATGTTCGCTTCCGGATGGTGATCCCGGAGGGGGTCAAGGTTGAAACGCCGCTGTTGAAAGTGCTGGCTTTGACGCATGAACGGAAGGGCGGGCCGGATGGCTCAACGGATGCAAGCTTCCTGGCGCACGATAAAGATGTCATTCAGGATTACGCCGGCAACCTGCTGATTCAGCCAGCGAATTACTTGGGCGTCCATGTGGATGGCGACACATCGAATGTCAACTCGTTAATTGACTGGGCTAAATTTTCCGTCGATAATACGATTCCGATTACCAGCTTCCATTATGAAAATGATGGGGCGACGGATGTTCAGTATAAGAAACGGGGCAAAATCACAGTCGATGTCAACGATCCTCCTGTACCGATCCCGGTTATTGATCCGGAGTATAACGCAACGACCAACTTCGAGCGGCCAAGCCGGGGGATTTATCGCCCGTCGAATATGACCGGACCTGCTTCGCCTGCGGTTGGACTTGTGTATTACACCTGGACACGAAGCCAGGACGATCCGTTCGGCTCAGTGGATTACAAGAAGGATAATTTTGCGGCAATGAAACGGTTCTCGTTAACGGCCAAGCAGCCGAAAGAGAATTTATATCCAGACAATGCTGATATGCAAAATCTGACTCTTCAGGTGGTTAACAACAAAACCAATATGATCGCACCGCCAGCGGAAGCCATAACGGCCGCAGGCAGCGGAACCTGGTACTTGCATACGTGGACGGCTGATATGACGTGGGATACAGCGCGCGAGCTGATGCAATATGAAGCGATGAAGAGCTATAAGTTGAAAAATCCGCAGCAATACGAAGCCTGGAAGGCGGAGGCCTCTGGCTCGGAAGCAGATAAAATTTTCTATGCAGATAATAAAGCATTGGCCGCCGTAGGCCAATATGATGATCTTGGCGTTTGGGATCTCGACAAGTTTAAGCAACCTGACTCCAACTGGACTTACAAAGCGGCTCCGCTGTTGCTTGATAATCAAGGCCCGGCGATTACGCTGTCGGACAAGCTGAACGACAATTCGGCGAACGTTACGGTCACAACAACGATCCTCGACGAGCATAGCGGGTTGAAGGAAAATTATTACCAGTGGGTGAAGGAAGGCGCTGAACCGGAAGATATTGCTTGGAAGCCGATCGTACTGAGCGGCAACCAGTTCACGACCGGGACCAAAGCGGAAGTAACGGAGGACGGCAGCTACGTGTTGCATATCAAGGCTGTAGATCAGCTTGGCAATGAATCCACGAACAAGCTGAGTTCTCCTGCTATCGTGAATTCGTCGTCGCAAGTGCAAGGTAGCTTCTCGGAAGCGAGCGACCGGTATGTAAAGAGCCACGATATTATGTTTTATATTAACAAGCCAACGGTCAGCTCGGTGACGTATGTGCCTACTGTAACCGGCTCGACGTATTTGCTGGCCGCAGGAACTGCAGGAGCTTTTGAAGTCGGCTATGCGTTCGATTACCAGTCGATTCGTCCCGAAAGCAGCGGTGCATATCGCTGGGTGACGGGGGGAGACAGCAGCGGCGGCGGATTCGAATACCGCATTCCCGCTGATGGTTCTTTGAATGGCACACAGTATTTGCATGTCACCGTTAAGGAAGCCGGAGTTGAGCGCTACTATTATTATTCGAAGGCGTTCAAGTTCGATAACACAGCGCCAACCGTCGATTTCAGCATGCAGGAGGATTTGTACCCGCGTGCTAAACAGGAAGTTACCATTAGTGCTTTGGATACGCTGAATAAGGCGACGGCTCGCTACCAATGGGTATCTCAAGGCCAGCCGGCGCCGGAGGCAAGCTCTCCAGCATGGAAAACGCCAGGCGAAAAAGGTGCCGTTAGCCTTGATAACAGTGGGCTGCAGCCAGGTCAATCGGCGGATTATAAGCTGTATGTGTATGCAGAGGATGAAGCAGGCAACGGCGCTGTATTGGCGAGCCAAGGCTATTTCCGAATTTCCAAGCCGGTTGTACAGCCGCCAGCCAATGCCAAGTCGGATCTGCTTTATGTTACTGGCGATCAAGAGGATGGCTACACCGCGATCATTCAATTGAGCTTGGACGTGCTGGATAAGGCGGGTTACGAATATTCCGTGTCTCCGGATTTCGGCAAGAGCTGGCTGAGATGGAAGCCGTACACGAATTTCGTCGCTATCAAGGTGCCGACAGCTACTGTGCAGGCCGGTCAAATTCAGGTCCGCTACAAAACGGGGCCGCAAGGCGATGGCGCAGAAGGCGTGATCGGCGACGCCAAGCCGTTGGGCATCGGTACGGTCTCAGACATTGAGCCAGTGTACGGCTTGTCCACGTTAAGCACGACCCGACCGGTCAGCCCTATAACCGGGGTGAACATCGACATTACCGCCCCGCTTGGCATCAAAATTGTGCCGGCAGCTATTAATCCGTCGACGCCGCAGCGGACTGGCAACAGCTTTCGGGTGGAAGCAAATGGTTACTATGCGTTCGAGCTGACCGATACGAGCAATCCGGACCGGAAGGCGACGTTGTACGCGGTTGTCAGCAATGTGGATACGACCCCGCCGCAAGCCAGCATTGAACGGGTCGTAGCAGGTCAAGGCGACACGAACGGTAATGTGACGGTGAAGCTCAAGCCGACCGAGCCGGTTCATATTACGAATAATAATGGAAGCAACACGTATACGTTTACGGAAAACGGTGAGTTTACGTTCGAATTTGTTGATGAAGCAGGCAATCCGGGTGAGGCCAAGGCAACAGTTAGCACGATTGATCGCAGCGGGCCAGAGGTTAGAATTGTTCGTGACTACCAGAAGGACGCAAGCACAACTTACCGTACAATCGGCTCCGGTGACGCGATGAGAGCGGAAGCAGTGCGGCTGACGGTTAACAAGAAGGATAGTAACGCAAAGGATTTCATTATTCCCGATGGTATGCCTGGCTCAATGGTGATGACGGAGAACGGCGTGGCCGAATTTACGGTTTACGATCGACTTGGCAATATGACGATGATCAAGGAAACAGTCAACCATATCATCAGCTCGCCTCCGCAGATTGATAAGGTAACTTACACGATGGTCGATGATGCAGGCAACCCGCTGCCGGAGAGCGGCAAGGTCAAGCTTCCGAACGGCGACTACATCGCTCGGGGCAAAATGAAGGTTACGATCAGCGGCCGGACAGAGGCGCCGAACCAGGTGTTCGAGGGAACTGGCCCAAGTCTGAGCACAGAACCTCCATTCGGCTATACAAATCTGATCAGTCAGGAAGACGGAACCTTTACACTCGAAAGAACCTTTTCGGCTAACGGCTCCTTGTCCATTGCAGTGTCCGACTTGCTCGGCAATATCAATAAGGTGCCGGTTACGGTCACAGGCCTGGACAACAAGGCGCCTGAGCTAATCTTAAACGCAGCAACGACTGGCATTACGCTGAACAAGCCAAACTTCGACGCTCGTACGGATCTTGGCGGCTACACGGTTCGCGATAACGTATCTGCAGCGGACAAGATCCAGGTAACGGTCAGCGGACTGGACTTGTCCAGGCTGGGCCGCCAGCTTGTGACGTATACAGCAGCAGACGAGGCTGGCAATACAGCCACCGCTACGCAAGAGGTAATTGTGGTCGCTGTGGACGGCATGCTTATTTTTGCCAACGATATACCGCTTTCTGCGAGCAGCACCGAATCGGCGCTTCTCAACAGCAACAAGGTGAAGTTCAAGATTACGGGCTTCGATCAGATGAAGATTGGCGGCCAAAAGCTGACGAATGAGCGCGGCACGTACGACTTGGCCTATTACTCGGGTCTGTTCCGTGAAGGCCAGATGAAGACAATTGCGACGAAGCTGACTTACGAGCAATTAGTGCAGGGCAATTATGAAGTGACGTTCCCGAAAACAGGCTGGTATACGATTATTGTTCGCAACCAGGAACGGGAACGGGAGTATGCTTCGTTCTTTATCGGTAAGCTGGATTAAAGCTCTTCATATGGGAGAACGGGGGGAATCGTTGATTCCCTTCGCCATCCTACATATTGTGATTAAAGACAGGAGGCGCTCATGTGAAGCTGTTCAAACGAACGCTGGTGTCGGTACTGGCCTTGCTGCTTACGCTCGGTACGCTGACTCAGGCGACTTCAGCTCTGGCTGCTGTTGTCTCGCAACCCAAGACAACGGTGCTGGAAAACAAATATATTAAGGTAAGTGTGGACAACGCCACAGGCCGATTCGGGATTCGGACTGTGGACGGCCAGCCTGTCCGCAAGAAGGACGACAACGTAAATCTGATGTTCCGTGGCGATGACCCGGATACTTCATTTACGACATTCCGTATTGATGGCACAGATTATATTTTCGGTAACCCGTACAAATTTGGCGCAGCGTTCGCCTCGGAAATTACAACGCCGAAAATCGTGGAAAACAGCAACGGCACGAAGCAGATCGAGACGGTATGGACGATCCGCAATGTCGTGATCAAGCAAATCATCATGCTGTACAGCAATAATGATGACAAGCTGAAAGCGGGTAATGTTAACGTCCGGTATGAAGTGCTGAACAACACGGACGCCAAAGTGGAGCTGGGAACCCGGATTTTGCTGGATACGCAGGTTGGCAGCAATGATGGTCCGGAATTCCAGATCGGCAACATTTACAGAGCGCCGCTGCTGGTAGAGCGCAAGCTGGTACATGATCCGGAGAAGGACCCGAACATTTCGGTGGAAGACCGTGCTTATTACAAGCTGCCTCCTTATTGGGTGATGCGGGATAAGCTTGATTTGACCAATCCGCTTGCTACGAATGTGGTGGCATACGGCTTCAACAACTTCTCGGAAGCGAACATTAACCTTGTGGATGAGATGATTGTCGGTCACTGGAACGGACTTGCGAATACGAAGTGGGATTACACGCCGAACGGCAATCTCGATTTTACACGCGACACGAACGATTACGGGACAGCCGACTCGGCTGTAGCCTTCTATTGGCAGCCTAAGACGTTGGACAGCAAAAAGGTCCAAACGTTTGAGACCGTCTACGGCCTTGGTGAAATTATCGAGCCGGATAAAGTATTTTCCATTCGTTACGTAGATCCTCCGCAGCAGCTGGCGACAAACGCCGACAGCAGCGCTTATGAGAATGAAGGCATCTTCGAAATAACGGCTGAAGTTGAAAACCTGGCGATGTTTGATATGCAGCATACGAATATGACGGCGATGATGGAGCTGGAAAGCGGCCTCAATTTCGTAAAACGCGATGAAAACACAGGCCAGATCGTACGAGACGCCTCAGGAAAAGCGGTCACGGAGGCATACCGGAGCAAAGAGCTTGTTTTCCGTAAAAAAGCGACGATTGAAGAAGCTCAAAACGGTATCGAGCCGAAATATAAACCGGGCGACACCGAAACGTTTACCTTCATGGTGCAAGCGAAGGGCAAGGCGTGGCCGACGACCAAACAGTATATGCTGACGGTCAAAAGTCCGGAAACGGTAAAGAAAATTGAAGGCGTGGAAGATGAGGGCCTGAAAGCCCAATACACGTCCGTGAAGTCCAATTTTGTGCTGCTTCCGCCAATCGGGCAAGCGACGCCTACCTACGTATTTGGCTTAGCCCCTAAGGAAGCGTACAGCACAGATATTAAATATTTAACCGTTAACCTTACAAATATTGAAGCTTATAACACAGGCAATGAGTTGATGGCTCCTAACTTTGATCTTTATTTAAAGCAAAAGGGCACAACGAACCGTTACAAAGTAGCCGTGAAGGACAGTGTTGTGCTGCAGCCTGCGGACGATGGTTTTTCAGGCGACATGCGTATTTCGTATCGGGGCGGCGAGCTTGTCGATCCAAACGGCAAGGTGCTGCAGGCCGGGTTAGGGCCGGAGCTGCCGCTTGGCGAATACGAGGTGCAAATTGATTTCAAGGGCGATACAGGCGGCGATGAAGAGATCGCGGCGTTGTACGATATTACGACCAAACAAACGTTTAAGGTGACGGATAACCAGGCTGCGCGGGTACGCGAAGCTGGGCTGCTGGCTGTTTACAAGCAATATGTAAACCTGTTTAATGTCACTTCCGCTACAAATGGAAGATACTTGGAAGAGATCAACGAAGCCTTCCCGGGCAAAAAGTTTGAGAATGGAGCGGGACTAAGCGCTGCTGTAGGCGTGCTTAAGAATGTAAAAAAAGCGGTTGCGGTTGCAAGCAAGGCAATCGACCCGAAATTCGATATTCCTGGATTTACAGAGGATACGGATTTGAAGAAAACGCCGGCTTACAATTATAAGCTGTTTAGCTCCGAGTCCGAGATGGAGAAGTTTTTCGAGGAGGAGGACGCGTCTGGAGAGCCTGTGCGCGAGAAGCTCGTTGACATTCGCGGGATGATCCGCGAAATCGGTACGGGCAACGAGAAGCAGGTGATCGTCGATACGAAAACTGAACCGGCGCTTATTAATGAAGCGGTCGCGTACAGAGGGAAGGACATTGTGTTTGTACGCGGCAAGCTGGACTTTGCCGGAGTTCCGGCCGAGGCGAAAGCCTTGCCGTTCCTCGACTCGCTGATTGTCAAGGGCGAAGGCTCGCTTAACGTGGCGAACAGCGGCTTTACCTTCTACTCCGGCGAATGGACGCTTGATTTCTTCAACGGCTTCGATAAGAAGCTGGCGCCGACGCTGGTCCTGAAGCCGGAAGAGAACTACGAGGTATTCCCGGACAATCATGACAATCCGGAGGATACAAGCTTGAACGGTACGCTGAGCTGGGCGGCCGGCGCGCTGGGCGACCGGGTCAATCCTTACCGCCAGCTGGCGTTGACGCATGTGTACTTTAACAAGCACAGCTTGTTTGCCGCTCCAGGCTTTATGGTCGGCGGCTTCGGCTTTACGTTTAATGACTTTATTTTGCGGCCGGGCGGCATTTCCTTTGGCGGCAAGGTGTCGATGAAAATTGTCGATGGCGAAATTCGCAACGTCGTGTTCAACGATAAAGGCTTCGTCGGCATCGACGCGCGGCTGCGGTTCGACCTGGGCAAGGATCTTGGCTTATTCGAGGCCAAAAAGAAAGAGAAGAAGGAAGACGCCAGCACGGCAAGCGGTGCGATCAGCATTACGCATTATGTGCAGGAAGTTCCGGACGTGTCCAACAAATACGGCATCCGCTTCAAAGCCGATGTCAAGGGCAAGTTCGAGGTGCAGGCTGAGCTGGCCTTCAAGCAAGTGAAGGACGGACGCGTGCTGCCGGATGTCGTCGGCTTCGGCACGACGCTTGGCACTCCGGGTATTCCGATTGCTGGAGCAACGTATTTGACCGCCGTTCGCGGCGCAGTACGGGAGCTGGCGGATACGATTGCCGGAGGAACGTCGAAGGACCCGTTCCCGCTGGTCATTCAGGCTGGCGTCAGCATGCGGTTTGGGGTAGCGCCTGCCTACTTGTTTGGCGATATTGACATGACGGTCAAGCGGACGGGACTGGCGATTCTCGGCAAGATGGATTTTTCAACGAATCCGAATCCGTCCGATAGCGAGAAAATCAACATGATCACCAAAGCTCTGCTGGAGACGCAATGGGTGACCCCTTGGTTTGTACGGGTGGAAGCTGAGGTCGATATTGGCGGATGGGGCGTCATTGTTGGAAAAGCCGGTATTTTCGTCGGACAAAATCTGGAGAAGCATCGCATCGACTTCGAGGGTTATATCGGGGCCAGGCTGCAAATCCCGGAAAGTGTGCCGGTTGTCGGCGGCATGCCGCTTTCAAGTGTGTTCTTCGGCCTGAACAACGATAAAATTTGGGGCAGCATCGGCATTTTGTTTATTTCCCTGGGCGTCACGTATTATTGGGGCGGAGGCGTCGAGTTCGGCACCTCGCAGGAGAACCTGCCGGAGGGCTTTGCGCATCTGCTTGTGGAGGATCCGGAAAAAGGACCGCGGCTTATTGTCATCGGACAAGGCATGCGGACGGTCGCGACCTCCTGGATCGACGCTGAAAAGCCGAATCATGAGGTGGTGTACCGGGAGATTGCCGACGGCGTCAAGCTGCTTGACAACAGCTCGATGGAAGCGGGCATCGGCGGTATTCATGTGAAGGATGGCGGGCGCATCCATGAAATTCCGATGGGCGCTGTATCGGGCAATGGCATAATTGAGATGGAATATGATGAGGCCGAGCGGCCTGCCTTCACATTGAAGGACAAGGACGGCAAGCTGTACCCGGTCGAGTTCGACAACACCAACACGAATCCGGCGGCGAACGCATTCACGCAATTTATTCCGGCAGCGCAATCGGCGACGAAGGCTGACGTGCGCAAGGCGTATATCGTGTTGCCGCAAGCGAAGGTGCGGGAAGGCGGTACGTGGACGCTGACGGCGATGAAGCCAGTCGCGAGCCGTCTGCTGAATGTACCGGTCGTCGCGGATCTGAAGGATGCGGCGATTGAAACAAATCCGGCTGATCCGAACAAATTTACGGCCTCGTGGCAAGTTGAGCATGCGGGTTCCGATGATACAGTCGATCTGTACTTGACTAAAGAAGCGGTCACGGCCGACAAGACGCTGGTCGACGGCCAAGAGGTGCTTGATCCGGGCGAACCGGGCGTGCTGATTGCCAAGGGCGTCAAGGTGGATACCGGCGGTCAAAAAACCGGAACCGTAACAAGCGGCAAGCTGAATGTCGATGTCAGCCAGGTGGACATGCTGGGCGATACGGAGGATATTCGCGGCTTGCTGCAGCAAGGCAACTATTATTTGCGGGTGGCGCTGAAGTCGACGGCATCGTTCAAGACGAAAACCTCGACCTCGACGTACCGGATCACGGATCCGCTTGCGCCTGGCGAGGTGACGGATGTACAAATTGAGCCCGCGGGCAACGGCTACTTCGCGCTTTCCTTCAAGCCGGCGGCCAAGAAGCCGGAGCTGCAAAGCGCCGAGCATAGCTACTCCATCGCAGCGCTTCAAGAGGTGAACGGCAAGCGGGAGGCCTATCCGAACTTTGCCGAGCAGCTGTTTACGGAGCAGGAGCTCGCTCCTTACTGGAATAGCGCCACAGGCAAGTACGAGGGCATTCTTGTTGGCGGCTGGACGGAGTTTACGAATTCGGCGGCCGTTAATACCGACAATCTGCAAGGCTCGGAGCTTGCTGCAAATGAGAAGAAATCGTACCTCGGCCTGCAGGTCGGCGAGCATTATGTGATTGGCGTGTCGGCGGCGACGAAGCCGTCCAAGGAACAGGACAAGCATGAAAATCTTCACTTCTCCGATCGCGTGGACAGTGTCGACACACTGCTGCCGATTCCGGTAGAGCCGAAGCTCGGTCTGGAAGCAGGCAAGTATCCGGATTATCTGGAGGTGCTGACGAACCAGACGACGCAGACGATCCAACTGGTGGCCGATCAGCCGGATATTGAGGTTGAGGCGTTTTACAATGAACAATCGCTTGGGAAAGCAGCGCTGGTCAACAGCGGCTTGACGAGCAGCGGCAGCCTGACATTCGACCGCTTTACAACAGACGGATCGTATGGAATTGAGCTGCGGGCGAAAAACAAGCGTACCAAGGATCAAAAAGTAACGTTTATGTATTTGAATGTCGATACGAGCGCTCCGATTTTGTATCTGGATGAGCCGGTGAACGGACAGCGGACAGTCAACGGGGCGGTTACGGTAGCGGGCACGACATCCAAGGATGCGGTCTTAACCGTATATGTCAATGAAATTACCAAAGGAAAGGGCGTCGCTATTCCGGTAGCGGAAAACGGCAAGTTTGCCGGAACGGTGCCGGTTGTCGTCGATCATCCGGAGGCGCAGCTGCTGTTTGTCGCTCGCGACGGGGCAGGCAATGAAAATCGCGCCGAGGTTGCGGTGACCAACAACAGCTTCAAGGTGCCGACAGCCGTTGTGCTGAAGGTCGAGCCGCTTGTGCCTGGACAGACGGTCACGGTGGAGCCGAAGCTGAGACTGCAGCAAGGAAAAGCTCAGGGCAAGCCGGTATTTACGGACGTGCCGATGACGCCTGAGCAGTCGCAGCGCGTTGCCTATACGGTCAACAGCGGCGAAGCGGTGACGATTCAAGAGGTGCAGGTGGTCGATGCGGCCACGCAGAAAGCGAAAAAAGTGCTGAGCATTACCGCAGGTAAAAATAATGGGGCCAGCCTGATCGGGGCTACCTATGACATCGCTGCAGCCGATAGCGCTGCGGAGGCAGAAGCCGCTGAGGAAGCGGTCAAGCTTGACACGATGTTTGTCGCAGCCGTCAAAGCGCCGGAGCAGAAGACGATGGAGCGGTACGCCGCCACAACGGAGCAGGTTGGCGCTGCAACCGGGGTAACGCGCGTCAAGGTCGGCGAGATCGGGGCCGATGAAGGGTACCAGCTCGTGTACAAAGTATTTGCGCGGGGCGCGGGTGCGGAGGTTCCTGCGTTCAAAGCGTCGCTTGACAGCTGGAGCTTCCTGCCGCCGGATGGCGTTGTACCGGCGTATGCAGGCGATACGCTTGTTATCGCCAAACGAGTATCTGCAAGCAAGGAAGCAGTTGGCTCCTCGGCTGTCGTTAGCGCCAATGTAGCGGCCACGGGCGGTATCGCCGTTGGACCGATGGGCGGAGGCGGCGGAGCGCCGGCTGCAGGCAGCGCGAACGTTGTGCTGAACGGCCAGAAGGTGAGCGCTGATCGCAAGGGCGACGCGCTGAGCGTGCAGGTTAACGTCAAGGATGGCTCGGAGGCATTAGCCAAAGGCGACATCGTGGTGACGTCCGAGGATACGACGCTTACGGAATATACGTTCCGCTTCGACAAGGAAGTGGCGCTGGAAGCGGTCAGCAAGCAGCGGAGCATTCAGCTCAAGCTGCCGCAGGCGAATGTGGTCATTACGCCGGATATGCTGCAGGGCTTGCAGGGCGCTTTGGAAGTGAAGGTTCGTCCGAATGGAGCTCCGACGGTACGGGCGATGAAAGCATTGGCGGCCGAAGTGAACGGAACGCTGCTGGCGGACGGCCAAGGCGTGGAGGTTGTGACCAATTTGCCGCAAGCGGCGCGCACGACTTATATGCACACGAAAATTCCGGTTCCGGCCTCCATCCAGGCCAGCGAGATCAGCGCGGTCCTGTTGCGCGGAGCGGATGGGGAGTGGACGACGGTTCCTTGGAAGCTTGTCACCGAGCAGGGACAGACGGCTGTCGATGCTCAGCTGACGGGCGACGGAAGTGTAGTCTTCCTGCATCACACGGCCGATTTTGCCGATGTAGACGCTGAGTTCTGGGGCAAGTCGTCCATTGAAGCGGCAGCGGCCAAGCTGTTTATGCAAGGCAAGGCGGACGGGCAATTCGATCCGCAGAGCGAGATTACAAGAGCCGAGTATCCGACTGTGCTGCTCCGTGTAGCAGGTCTGATGAACCGGACGGCTGACTCGGCCTTTACGGATGTTGGCGGAAATGACTGGTTCAACCGCAGCGTTTCGATTGCCGCCAAGCTGGGCATTGTCAACGGTCTGGAAGACGGCAGCTACGCGCCGCAAGCGACGCTGAGCCGTGTCGAAGCGATGACGATGGTCGGACGTGTGATGCAGGTGCTCGGGCGTGGCGATGAGCTGTCCGAGGCCGAGGTGGAGAAGATGCTCGACGGATATGAGGACAAGCAGCAAATTCCGGCATGGGCGCGTCAGCAGACGGCGCTGAGCATCAAATACGGTATTATTCAAGGCGAAGGCAACACAATTAACCCGCTCGGCGTCTTGACGAGAGCACAGGCGGCGGCGATTGCGATTCGATTGAATGGCTGGATTGCCGGCGAAGGCAGCGAGTAAGGAGAGCGACAATAGCGGCCCGCGCCAGAACTTAAGTCTGGTGCGGGACCTTGTCTTGTCAGGTTTGAAATTCAAGAAGGCGGTGTGCAGATGGTAAGGAAGCACAAAGCGATCTCCGGGATTGCGCTGGCTGCGGTTCTGGTAGCCGTGATGATCTGGGCGGGCGTGTTTGTCGTCAACGCCGATACCGAGAAGTGGACGGATGGCAACCATGCGGATGTATCGTGGTACAATCCGGATTACATCACGTTCACCATTGATAACCCTCAGAAGCTGGCGGGCGCCGCCAAGCTTGTCAACGGCGGTACGGTAGACGGATTGCGGAATAAAATTCTTGAGGTGGATCAAAACCTCGATTTGTCGGCTTACGAATGGGTGCCGATCGGAACCGAGCAGCATCCGTTCCGCGGCACATTGATTGCGAAAAACAACGGCAGCTTCGAGATCAACGGGATGAAGCTGTCAGGCAATCTGAATTACGCGGGTCTGGTCGGCTACATGGACCGGGGCGTCGTGAGCGGCTTTAAATTTATGAATACGGGTAAAATTGAAGTCGGCTCCGCAAACGTCACGGATATCGTGTACGTTATGCAGCCGGTCACCTCCCAGACGTATGGAACGGTATGGGAGCTTGTGCCTGTGCCGGATACCAAAGAGGCTTATGTCGGCGCAGCTGTCGGCAAAATGGTCAACAACAGTATCGTTAATAATATTACGAACCATATTCCGGTTAAATCGAGCTTTATCGTCAAGCATATTTATGCAGGCGGTATTGTCGGTGCGGGCGAGGGCAGCATCTCCGCGTCCACGAACCTGGCGCCGGTCACAGCCAAGGGACCGAACATCGAAAGCGGCGGTATCGTCGGCTACGGTGAAAGCAATGGTCTTGTGATCAAAAAAGTAAGCAACCAGGCGGCTATTGCCGCAGAGGGCGGCGGTACGCTTCATGCGGCGGGCATTATCGGCCATGCGGCCGGACGGCTCAGCATGGGCGACGAGGATACGCCGATCTCCAATACCGGCGCAATTTCGATTAAAAACGCCAAGTCCGCCTACGCAGCCGGGATTGCGGGCCGTGCGGGCTCGGACGTTGATTTCTCCGATGCGACCTCGAATACCGGGACGGTTACGGTAGAGTCGCCGACAGCGGAAAGCTCGTATGCGGCAGCGCTGATCGGTTCGATTGATGTCGAGCAGCAGCTGAAGCCGACGGTTGCGATTGCGTTTACCAATACGGCAGCGGTGACGAATAAAGGCGGCAAGCGGGTTCATACCGGTGTGCTGGCCGGTTACGTCAACAGCGCCTTGACTTGGGGCAAAGGCTATACAAACAGCGCGCCTGTTACCGCGACCGGGGTCGACCAGGTGTTTACCGGCGGGTTGATCGGACGCACGGACAAGGAGATTGCGTTTACGGGCATTGCCAAAAATACGGCCGCCATTCAAGTCGGAGACATTGCCTACAAGCCGAACGAAGCGTACACCGGCGGATTGATCGGCTATGCAGCCAAGCGGGTGCTGCTGAACAGCACCGTCAATCAGGCTTATGTCAACAGTGGAGATATTACGGTCATCGGCGGAACTGGCGTATACACCGGCGGTATCGTCGCCAACAAGGCGTATGCCAGACCGACGGGTGAAGACAGCAAGAAGGTGCTCAATACGGCCAACATCCAGGTTCAAGGCATCAGCAAGCTGTATACCGGCGGTCTGATCGGTATCGTGCCCGAAGAGGGCGTAGATAAAGCGATTGTAGCGGCTTCCTACAGCAAGGATATTACGGTGACGGCTCTGTCATCCGGACTGGGCAGTACGGTAAGCACCGGGGGCATCGTCGGTTATTATGTCAATCATAGCGATAACAGCGCAGCGATTGATCAACCGGTATTCCAGGGAACGATTACATCGACCGGAGGCGGCAATGAGTCGTATACCGGCGGTATTGTCGGGTATGTGGACGGCGGTACGATCAAGCAGGCGAATGTCGGGAAAACGGCGGCGGAATTCAATAAGCTGACGACCGACGGCAACGCGGGCGGCGTTGCGGGTTTCCTCAACGGTACGATTGATACGGCCACAGTCAAATTTACGACGCTGCTGCTGCAGACGGCCGGCGGCGTATCCGGCGGCGTTGCGGGTAAGGCGCAGGGCGTGATTACAAAAGCGACGGTAGGCGATGCCGCCTTCACGACCGGCTATAGCGTCAGGCTGGAGACGGCGGCGCGGGATGCGGTGCAAAACGACGACAAGATTACAGCAGGCGGGATCGTCGGCGCAAGCACAAATGCTTTCACGCTGACAGACAGCCGCGTTACCAACATCGGCCTGATCAACCAGGCGGGCCGCAGCGGGTATACGCTTGGCGCGCTGGCCGGGCTGCTGACAGCTGACGCTCAGATCGGTCAGGCTGGCGCGCCGGTGACAGCCAAAGGCATCAGCATCGACCTGCTGGCTGGCAACAGCCAACTGGGCGGAGCGATCGGGCTGAACCGTTCGGCTAAGGCGTACGCAGCGGTTGAGCAGGCTGCCTTTAGCATTCAAGGCGCGCAAGCGAAGGTCGGAAGTATTGTCGGTGTTCAGGATGTCGCCATCGGCAGCATTCCGACGGCGGATGGCGCAGGGGCGACCGCATTTGCCCTGACCGCCAAAGATGTGACGCTGACGGCTTCGGGTACAGAAGCTTCGATCGGCGGCATCATCGGCCATAACCTGGGCGATACGCCGCGTGTTTCGGCGGACAGCCTCACGCTGGCCTCCAGCGGCGGCAGCAGCCGTCTCGGCGGGATCGCCGGGACGAACAGCGGGATATTGATGGAAAGCAGCGCGTCCAAGGTTGTCATCACAACCAGCGGGGCTGATACGGAGGCGGGCGGAATCGCCGGTCGTTCGGAGGTCGCCGCAGGCGGCCCGGCAGCAGCCAAGCTGATCCGACCGCATGTGCATGCAGAGGATGCGGCGCTGATTGCTTCGACCGGTGCGCGTTCGTGGATCGGCGGCGTTGTCGGCTCGGCGAAGCAGACCGAGGTTGTCAATCCGCGCGTTGAGGCGGTTACGCCGAATTACGTCCTGCTGACCGTAAATGCGGCGCAAAATGGCGTCGGCGGCTTGGCCGGACGGATCGAGCAGGGCAAGCTGCTGGGCGATTCGACGGCGTTGAACCTGGAGAATTTGCTGATCACGACCACATCGACATCGTCGGCGGCCTATGTGGGCGGCTTGGCCGCCTACCAGGACCAGACGGTCATGGATAGAGTAACGGCCAAGGCGATTAATGTGACGGTCAATGGTCCGCAATCCATCGTCGGCGGGATGGCTGGCTACAACCGCAGCTCGGCTGCAGCCTTCCTGTCGAACAACTATGTGGACGGGTTGAACATCAAGCTGAACCCGCCGGCGGCTGAAGGGAAAACGGGCGGTTTTGTCGGATTAAACGACAAGCAGGACACCGATCCGGCGGCGCAGCCGGCAACCGGCGTCAGCTCGATTCAGAACAGCCGGTACGTCGGCTCGGTGCAGGTCAATTCGCCAAGCTCGATCACAGGCGGAATGGTTGGCGAAAACCGCAGCCTGATTGCGAACAACAGCATTTCCGATAAAATTCCGGTGTCTTCCAAAGCGGCCAACGGCATCATCGGCGGCTTGGCCGGTGTGAACGCACCGACGGGAACGTTGTATTATACGTACTCGAACTCCAATCTGACGATTGAAGGAGAGGGCACGCTGGCGGGCGGCCTGGTTGGCGACAACCAAGGTAAAGTCATCGCTTCTTATGTGGATATGGATCTGAACGGCAACGCTCACGGCACATCCGGCTCGTCGATTTTCTTGGGCGGTCTGGCCGGACGAAATACGGGAGCGATTGACAAGTCGCACTCGGTATCCAAAGTAACGGCCACTGGCAGCTATACGAATGTCGGCGGACTTGTCGGCGATCATGCGTCAGGTACCATTTCGAATTCGTATGCAGGCCACACGGTCACAGCAAATGGAGAAGGCTCCTTCGCAGGCGGCTTCCTCGGACGTATTGTGAACGGGCAAGTATCCACCGTTTATTCGGCGGCACAGGTGCTGGCGACGAACGGCGCATATGCCGGCGGTTTCGCCGGACGTTATGACAACGACAACAAGGAATTGTTGTACAAGGCTTATTACATCAAGGATGAAGCGCAGTCCATCAATAAGGACTTGCCTGACTTTGCCGACGGCAATCACCGCTGGCTCCAGGTGCATGCGCGCCTCAGCACGCTGCTGGCGTCAACCTTGATGGATCGGGCGAGCTTCCCGGGCTTGTCGGGCTGGGACTTCGCGACAACGTGGAAATACGGCTCTGTTAATGCCGACTACAAGTATCCGGAGCTGCAGCGCAGCGCCAATACCGGCGGCGACGGCGGCAGCGGCAACGATGTGAATGCAAACATTGCGTGGTACATGCGCGACAAGGGCGCCTTCACCTACGACATCAAAACCGAAGCCGAGCTGGCCGGACTGGCGGCGCTCGTTAACGGTACGGTAACCGGCGTGGACCGCTTTGACTTCGAGGGGCGGACGATTCGTCTGCTGAATCCGATTCATATTCAGTCCAAGCAATGGGTGCCGATCGGCAAAAGCGAAGAAACGCCATTCCAGGGAACGCTGGACGGCGGACAATATTTGATCGACGGTTTGACGGTACAACCGGATCACACCTACTCCGGATTGTTTGGCGTCATCGGCGATAAAGCCAAAGTAACGAAGATGGTGATGGAGCCGCTCTCCATCGCAGGGACGGGCCACACCGGCGTATTGGCCGGGATGAACAAAGGCCAGGTTACGCAAGTGAGCATCAAGCTGCTGCCGGATCAGACGATCAGCGGCGGCACGGTCGGCAGCTTGTTCGGTACAAATACAGCTGCAGGCTCGTACCGGCAGGTGGACATTACGCTGGAGAGCGGCAGCAGGCTGGAGGCGGTCGGCACCGACGCTACAGCAGGCGGCTTGATCGGGGATCATACGGGTACGCTTGATCCTGGCGCATTCAGCCTCAAGCTGGCCGGTGTGACGCTGAGCAGCTCGGCTGAGCATGCGACGCTCGGCGGCTTGCTCGGCAAGCAGTCCGGCGATATGAGCGGCATTCAGCGCGAGGTGGACTACAATCTGACCGCATCAGGCGCCCGCAGCGTATTGGGCGGTCTGGTCGGCGAGCAGCGCTCCGGCAAAATTTCCGGCGTGACGCTGACCTTTGCGGCCGGTACCTTGTCGGCGCAAGGCGCGGACTCGATTGTAGGCGGTCTGGTCGGGCAATCCGGTGCAGGCAGCACGTTAAGCGGCATTACGGTCACCGCTTCGCAGGGTGGTCAGCAGCTGACCGGCAACGGAACCGTCGGCGGGGTAATCGGCAGTAAAACAGGCAGCGGGACAAACTCATTTGACCTGCAGCAGGTGAAGGTGAACAAGCTGCTGATCGGCACGCCGGACAGCAGTCCGGAAGCGGTCATCGGCGGCGTCGCCGGTAAGCTGACACGTACGGCGTTACACGACGCAACTGCTGATGTTGCCATTCAGGCGGCTGGCGGTAAAGTAACGGCCGGAGGGATCATCGGCTACGGCGAAGATTCGATTCTGGATCAGGTGGAGACGGTATCCAATCTGACCTTTGCCGCCAAGTCGGGCGAAAGCTCACTGGGCGGAATCGCCGGTGTGATGACAGCGGCCAATCTGAATCAAGCGTTTGACTTCGGTCGTCGCGCGCCATTGTACCCGGGCATTTACCAAGCTGTGGTGCATGGCAAGCCGCTCGTTGCCCAAGGGACGGACAACGGTGCGGATCTGCAGCTCGGCGGCATCGTCGGCAAGCTGGCGAATGCTTCTGTCTATCATGCGAAAACGGATGTCAATCTCGAATTGCACGGCGGCAAGAAGGCGGCCGCAGGCGGGATCGCCGGTGTGAGCAGCGGTATCATCGTCAGCTCGCAGCCGGTGCAAAGCATCAAGGCCGATACCAGCGTTGTTGTGGATGTTGGAGGTGTCGTCGGCCGTTCTACAGGCGGTGAAATTCATTTCACCTCCGCTCCGGCGCCTGCCGGGCAAACGATCGAGGTACAGCGCACGGTCAGCAAGCAAGGCACGGTTCCGGCCGTCCATGCAGGCGGACTGGTCGGACGCGCGGACAACA
The DNA here is from genome assembly GCF_059821225.1 of Paenibacillus sp. sg306046. Classification (NCBI taxonomy): domain Bacteria; kingdom Bacillati; phylum Bacillota; class Bacilli; order Caryophanales; family Paenibacillaceae; genus Paenibacillus; species Paenibacillus sp. sg306046. The sequence continues at coordinate 104,655 of NZ_JCAMRT010000019.1, read as the reverse complement.
CCAAGGTATCGAATGCGTACGCAGCGATTCCGGTTAAGGTAGCGGACGACAACCAGGATACCACGATTTATGCAGGCGGCTTTGCCGGCTTACTCGGCGATGCGGATAGCCCAGGCAGCACGATGCAGCGGGTGTTCGCCACCGGCTCGGTTGAAGCGAAGGGCATCACCGGCGCTTATGTCGGCGGCTTTGCCGGATCGGTGGACCGGTATACGATTTCGGATGCGTACGCGACAGGTTCGGTCGCAGGCACGGGCTATGATACGGGCAGCGGCGGCTTCGCGGGAGCGGTGGAACGCCGTGCGGTCATTAAGCATGCGTATGCAGCGCAGGACAGCTTGACGACGACAGGCGTCAACCATGCGACGCGTTCCTATACGGGCGGCTTTGCCGGATACAATGACGGCACGCTGGATGGCGTGTTTGCCAAAACCGGCACGTTGAACGTGCAGGTTAACGGCGGCAACGTCTACAAGGGCGCGCTGGTCGGCTATAATTTCCGTGACGGTAAAGTGCTGTCATCGTCGTACACGGCTGCGCTGGACCCGATCGGCTACAGCCTCGGCAGCGCAACAGGCAATGTGCAGGCGGATAACTCCGCTCTGTTTACCGGCTTCACCAGCTGGAACTTCGAGCTGGAGGCGCCGGCGCTGAATCAGCCGCTCAGCTCTGACTGGCTGATCATGGATAACAAGCAGCTTGCAGGAATCGTCTGGCTGTATAATGATACCGGACTTGCTTATTATCAATTGTTCAACCGGACGGCGACGGAGAAGCCGGCAATCGCCAAAATTTTGTTCGGCGCCGATATTGACCTGAAAGGGCTGAACTGGCTGCCATTTACGAATTTCCGCGGCGAGCTGGATGGACAAGGGTTCAAGCTGACCGGCTTCAAGCTGGCGGCAGGCACGGACGTTCAAGGCTTTATTGTTGAAAATGCGGGACAAGTTTCCCGAATCAAGTTCGATCAGGCTCAGGTGGCTGCAGGCAGCCGGACCGGGATCGTCGCAGGCATCAATCACGCCGGCGGCGTGATCCGTGACATCGAGTTGAGCGGCCGCATTCAAGGCGGCGACTATGTTGGCGGCGCAGTCGGGGATAACCTGGGGACGCTGACGGCGATCAAAGCCGATGCGCTTACTGTAGAAGGAGCTTCCAATGTCGGCGGACTGGCCGGAACAAGCAGCGGCGTCATTCGCTACATCGAGCTGAGCGGCCGCATTCAAGGACGTGACTATGTTGGCGGCGCAGTCGGGGATAACCTGGGGACGCTGACGGCGATCAAAGCCGATGCGCTTACCGTAGAGGGAGCTTCCTATGTCGGCGGACTGGCCGGAACAAGCAGCGGCGTCATCGAGTCGTCCCAAGCGAACCGTCTGACGGTGAAGGGCGCCTCGCAAGTCGGCGGGTTGACCGGATTGAATACCGGCAGCGTACAGGGTTCCTCTGTCTATGCCGATATTACGGCGACCGCAGGCTTCGCAGGAGGAATCGCCGCTTCGAATGAAGGCACGATTGCGAAGTCGCATTCCGGCGGCAAGGTGAGCGTCAACGCACCGGGACAAGATGCGGCTGCAGGCGGAATTGCCGGTAATCAAACGGCGGCAGGGAAAATTACCCAGTCGTTCTCTTATGCGGACGTTGAGGTGACGGCAGGGCAAGCCCATGCAGGCGGGATCGTCGGCGTGAGCCGTGGAGAAGTAACCGATACGTATGCGGCAGGACGGGTGTCGGCGGTTGGCACAACGCTGGCCCGCGCGGGCGGCATCGCCGGTTATGCGGCGGCCGGCTCCATCGCCAGCTCACTGAGCTATGGCGAGGTGATCGCAGCGGTAAACGATCGCTTGACTCGCGGTCAGACGTTCTTCGGCGGCATTGCCGGTCAGAAGGATTCGGCGGCGACGGTGACGAATACCGTATTTAACAAGCAAGCGTTGAAAAACGACACCGCTTATCACGACGCGGCAGGTCAACGTGTGACCGGCGCTGCGGCTAATGCGTCGGGCGTGCTCGCGGGCAGCTTGACAACCGGTACGCTGCCTGATGCGGTAAGCGGCAGCATCTGGTATGCGGCGCAAGGCTTCTATCCGGGGCTGACGGCATTTGCGGGCAGCGACGCGGCCAAGCTGAGCACAGCAGCCGTTGTTCTGGACGCGGCAGACCGGATGAGCGATGTGGCTGCAAGCTTCAGCTTGACCAGCGATGCAGCGCTCAACTGGACACCGGGACAGGACTTGGCGCTGAGCAGCGGTCAGAACGGTCAGTTGACCGGAGCGTTGAAATCGGCAGGAGGCAAAGGCTTGACGGTTGCGGCAGGCGCACTCAGCCGCAGCATTGCGCTGAATGTGCCGGCAGTGAAATATGCCGAGGCTGCGCTAGCGCCGAAGGTTGTGTCCGGCGACCAGCTGTTTACGAATGAGGCAGTGGTCACGCTGGCAACCGATGAGCCGCAAGCCAGCATCTATTATACGCTGGACGGCAGTCTGCCAAACGCCAGATCGCAGCTGTACACAGCTCCGATTTTGCTGAAGGACAGCGCGATGATCAAGGCGGTATCGGTTGTCGATGAGAAGGAAAACAGCGAGGCCATGTCAAGCTTGTGGACGAAGCAGGTAATCCGCGGAGGCTTCGGAGGCTTTATGCCATCACCGGTGGTGATCGAAGCGGCGGTTGGCGACGGCAAGGCAGCGGTAGACGCCGCTCAACCGGCCAAGGTAGCCAAAAACAGCATTTTGCAATTGAAGGCGCCGGAAGGTCAGATCATTTATTATACGACTGACGGCAGCACGCCTACCACAAAAAGCAAGGTGTTCAAGGAAGGCAGCATTATTATTACCGGCAATATGACGATCAAGGCGATTACCGACAAGGACGCCCGCGTAGTCACAATCAAATACGAGGTCGAAAACGCCAAATATGCGGTGAAGCCAAATGCAGGCGAGATCAAATACATCGCCGGCTACGCCCAGGATGAATTCAAGCCGGATGCGGCGATTACCCGCTACGAGCTGCTGGATGCATTGACGCCGCTGCTCGACCGGGAGAAGGTCAGTGTGGAAAATCTGCTGACCGGCGTCAACGCTTCCGATAAAGCCAATGTCGCGTTTTTTGCATCGGCAGGCATTATCGACGGCTATGAAGACGGCACGTTCGGCGGAGAACGCGGTTTGACCCGCGCCGAGTTCGTGGCGATGATGACGCGGCTGCTCAAGCTGGACGTCAAGTCGCCGGGCGAAACGGTGCTGACGGACGTCGCCGGACACTGGTCGGAATGGTATGTCAACGCATTTACGAAAGCCGGGTATGTGGACGGCTTCCCGGATGGCACGTTCCAGCCGGATCTGGAAATTTCACGGGCTCAGGCGGTTGTTGTGATCAACCGGATTATGGGTACGAAAAAGCAGGCTGAGCTGCCTGGCGCATTTAACGATGTGCCTGCGGATCATTGGGCTTACGCAGATATTATGGCGGCGGCCAAGTAAAGGGCAGCCGTGCAGAAAGGCGGTCAGCGTATCAACATGAAACGAAAAATCATCACGTTTTGCCTCCTGATTTCACTGATGTCGGGAATGGCGGTATGGATGCAGGCCAATGCGGATACGCCGACCGCATATAATGCGGAGGACACGTATGCGCGCAGCGAGCAGGCTATCTTTTATATCCGGATTTTCCGCGAGGATGATACGGTAAAAGCAACGGGGACGGGCGTCATGCTGTCCCCGGAGGGGCTGGCCGCGACGGCGTACCATGTGGTAAAGGATGCGGAGCGCATTGAGGCGACCTTCCGCGACGGCGCCGTTGTCGGCGCGATTCGTGTGCTTGCTTCCGACGAGCAGACGGATGCCGCTCTGCTGCAGTTTCCGGCGCGAGCCGGGAGCCCGGACCGTGCAGGCGGCGGCTACGCTGCGCTGCCGATGCGCGAGACGGCGGTAAACTACGGCGAGCAAGTTTTTGCGCTCGGCTATCCGATGGCGAATACCCCGATTATTACCGAGGGGATCGTCAACAACCCCAAGGCGGAGGTCAACAGCCGGGACCGGATGCTGATTTCGGCGCAGGTCGCCAGCGGCATGTCCGGCGGGCCTGTGCTGGACCGGTACGGCCGGGTAGCGGGCATCATATCCGGCTCGCTGCGGACGATGAACAATATTCATCTGATCATTCCGATGAAGGACGTCCGCCAGCTGCTTCCGGCCAAAGCCGAGTAGTCTGCACGGTCGTTGCACCGTTAGCTGCAGCGGTTCCGGTATTGGCGTGAAGGCGCACATCCGCAGGATGGAAGAGAACTGGACGAGGAAAAGCTGTCTCCATAGCGTGCTTGCGCGCAGCGGGGGCAGCTTTTTTGCACGTACGAGTGCCTGTGGAAAACGCAGATTGACATTGACAAGCAGCTGCTTCGTCACTACCATTAGACCATAATACGTAAAGGCGAATCTGAAATAAAGGAGTGGCTCAGATGGGAATCAGCAGTCGATTTGCCGTAGCGATTCATATTTTGACTTTGCTGGAGTTTGACAAAGCGGATGTGAACACGTCGGAGCAGATTGCTGGCAGCGTCAACACGAATCCTGTTGTGATCCGTCGGTTGATCGGGATGCTCAGCAAGGCCGGGCTTGTCCGTGTACGTCCAGGCGTAGCAGGGACGAAGCTGGCTCGCCCGTTGTCGGACATTTCACTGCTCGACGTATACCGGGCGGTGAATGTAGTCGGCGAGGGAGGCTTGTTTGCGCTGCATGATTCGCCGAACCCTGATTGCTCCATCGGCCGGAACATTCAGGCGGCGATCGTGCCGATCTTCTCCAGTGCGCAGCAGGCGATGGAGAAGGTATTGGGCAGCCTGACGCTGCAGGATATTGTGGAGGATGTGGGCGAGCACATCAGCGCGGAGCAGGCGCAGGAGCAGGAGCAGTCACGCATAGCCGAAAAAAGGACCTGACTGAGCATAACGCTCCATCAGGTCCCTTTCCTTTTTCAAGCCGGTAAGTCCAAGCCTTCCCTCAACTGGCTGCGGACTACCGGACTAGTGGCGGCTGCGCACCGTATTTTGCAGGCCGCGTACATAGCTGAGCACTTCCGGCAGGTCCTGCTCGCGCGTATCCTCCAGCGAGATGTCAATGTACGGCTTGCGGGCGTGCAGCTTGGTGAAGAACCGCTCGACGTCAAATTGGCCTTGACCGATTTGAACAGAAGTTGGCCGTCCGTCCGGACGGTAAATGCCGTCCTTCAAATGCGCGAGCACAACCCGGTCGCCAGCCAGCTCCAGCAGCTCGTCCACCACCTCGTCCCGACGGTGGAAATTATGCTGATCCAGCAAGTTGACCGGGTCAAAGACGACCCCGAGGCTGGATGAAGGCACTTCGTCAAGAATACGCTTCATTTTGACCGGATTGGTGAGTGTATGGGTGCATACCGGCTCCAGGCCGATCTGGACGCCCCATTTCTCGGCTTCCTCAGCCAGCTCTTCGACGGTTTGGCGGAAAATGCTCCAGCCATACTCCTCGTAGCGCTCCGGCTCCTGCTCGGCAAAGGTCGTCAAATCGCCGGTTTCCGAGGCGACGATGGAGGTGCCGAAATCACGGGCGTAACGCAGATGCTCCTTGAAGCGATCAATTTCGGCGCGCCGCTGCTGCGGGTCGGGATGCACCGGATTGATGTAGCAGCCGAGCACGCCGATGCGGATGCCCGCTTTGGCGAATTGTTCGGCAATATGATTGGCCAGGCCAGGGCTCAGCTTGCCGGGCGACACGTCGATGTCGGCGATCGCCTTGAGCAGCGCCAGCTGGACAAAATCAACCTTGTACGAAGCGAGCCGCTCAACCAGCTCGTGCAGCGGCCGTTTGCCGACCGTATGCGCTAATGTGCCAAATCCCACGTTCATCTCTCCCTTAACTATGTAGCTCATGCTTCGGGTTTAACTATACCATGTCCGGCAGCCGGGTGCGACGCTCAATCGAAAACGGTTACGCGCAAATGGGCATGTAAAAAAACCGGATGCTGCTGCAGCTTCCGGTTTGGATCGTATCAAATGGGGGTAAAACAATTTAAGTTGCGTTTCTGCCAAGAGCATGTTATAATGGCGGATAGTAAAGGCATATAGATGAATAGATTGTTGATATATAATTAAATCATAGCATATTCACAATTCGAAGTCAACCGGCTTAACAGGCCATTCTCTTGTAAACGGGGGCAGATCGGATGGAGAACGAACAACAGATCAAGCTGGATACCGACATCACGCTGGAGCAAGCCAAGGAACAGCTGATTGAGCAGGGCAAGAAAAGTTTGTCCCTCACGTATAAAGAAATTATGGATAAGCTGTCGCCATTTGAGCAGGACTCGGACCAGATCAATGACTTTTTCGAGCATCTATCCGAGCAGGGCATTGATATTCATGATGAATCCGATGATGATTTCGGGTCTGCGCGTCCTGAGCAGCCTTCCGAGGAGTTTCAGGTCGATGATGATTTGTCGCTTCCGCCCGGTTTGAAGACGAATGATCCGGTCCGGATGTATTTGAAGGAGATTGGCCGCGTTCAACTGCTGTCGACGGAAGAGGAAATCAGTCTTGCCCAGCGGATCGAGGCTGGAGACGAAGCAGCGAAGCGCAGGCTGGCTGAGGCGAATCTGCGGCTTGTCGTGAGCATCGCCAGACGCTACGTCGGCCGCGGCATGTTATTCCTCGACTTGATTCAGGAGGGCAACATGGGGCTGATCAAGGCCGTCGAGAAATTCGACTATACGAAGGGCTTCAAGTTCAGCACCTATGCAACCTGGTGGATTCGTCAGGCCATTACGCGCGCAATCGCGGACCAGGCCCGTACGATCCGGATTCCGGTACATATGGTGGAAACGATTAATAAGCTGATTCGGGTGTCCCGGCAGCTGCTGCAGGAGATCGGCCGCGAGCCGACGCCGGAGGAAGTAGCGAAGGAAATGGAGCTCAGCGTAGAGAAGGTTCGCGAGATCATGAAAATTGCCCAGGAGCCGGTGTCGCTGGAAACGCCGATCGGGGAGGAAAACGACTCCAACCTGGGTGATTTTATCGAGGATTCGGATGCCCCGGCTCCGGCTGATGCGGCGGCGTTTGAGCTGCTGAAGGAGCAGCTGGAGGACGTGCTGGACACGTTGACCGAGCGTGAGGAAAATGTGCTGCGGCTGCGCTTCGGTCTGGATGACGGCCGGACTCGGACGCTGGAGGAAGTGGGCAAGGTGTTCGGCGTTACCCGCGAGCGGATTCGCCAGATTGAAGCGAAGGCGCTTCGGAAGCTGCGCCATCCGAGCCGCAGCAAGCGGCTGAAGGATTTTCTCGATTAAACTGCGCGACAAACGGAGCGAAGAGTCTGGCCGGACGGTCAGGCTCTTTTTAATATCAGCCAGCGTTCTTAGCTAGCCGTCAAGTGTAATCGCCTACACAAGCAAGGGGGAGCAGCATGCGTTCTTATTTTTCCATCAAGCAGGCGTTTGGCAATTTGCGAATCAAGCATAAGGTATTTGCCTTGATCTCCCTGATTATGACGTTTTGTTTTCTGATTACTTATTATGCGCTGCAGTACGTTTATTCGATCTATGACGGGCAGCTGTACGCCAAATCCTCGCAGGTGCTGAATCTGTCGTCCAACGGCATAGAGGAGGAGCTGAGGCGCATTGAGCGGCTGTCCTTCAGCCTGGCAACGGATGCAGAGATTCAAGGCTACTTGCAGGCGATTACGCCCGACAAGTCCAATTATGAGCTGCTGCGCATCCGATCCGATCTGAATGACCGACTTGTGCAATATGCGGGTTATGAGAAAAACATTTACGCGATCGAAATTATCGACAATGTCGGCCATGCGACCCGAGCCGGGACGAGCCGTCCGGTTTCGGAGGAGGAAACCCGGCGGCTGATGCTGTCAACGGAGCAGGCGAACGGAGACAACACCTGGAACTACCCGCTGACGAAGGAGGATACGCTCATTGCGGCCAGACAAATCCGTTCCTTCCGCAATCTGGAGCTGAGCCAGCTGGGCACACTTGTGATTCGCGTACGGTTCGACCGGATCGTCGATGAGGTGCTGACAGGAACCGAGCTGCGCAACGGTGAAATTATGATTTCGGCGGGGGATACGCTGATTTATCCGCTGGATCGTTTGCCAATGACGCCGGGTCTGGAGCAGCAGGTCGCAAGCACGGACAGCTATTTGATCAAGGAGATGAATGGCGAGTCGTATTTTTATACGCATGTGGCGTCGCCGTATACCGGCTGGACGTATACAAGCCTGATCCCCTTCGAGCATATTTTTCGGCAAATTACGTGGATGAAAAGTGCGCTGCTGGTTGTGTTCATCGGCTGCCTGCTGGTGGTGATGGTGATCGCCATCAGCTTCGCACGTTCGATTACCCGGCCCATCGAGTCGTTGATCGGACGAATGAAGCTGGTCCAACTGGGCAACTTCAAGCAAATCGAAACGGACAGCGCCGAAGCGGGCCGCGCGCATCCGATGGATGAGGTCGGTCATCTGAACCGCTCGTTCCGGATTATGGTGCAGAAAATCAATGAGCTGATTACGGAAAATTATGCGAAGCAGCTGACGATTAAGGAGACGCAGTTTAAGGCGCTGCAGGCGCAGATCAACCCGCACTTCATGTACAATACGCTGGAGTCGATCAACTGGCTGGCCAAAATCAACAAGCAGCCGACGATTTCACGGATGGTGGAGTCGCTGGGCTTTCTGCTGCGCAGCTCGATCAGCATGAAGGATACGTTGATTCCACTGCGGGAGGAGCTGGAAATTGTGCGCCACTACGTGACGATTCAAAAATACCGGTTCGAGGAGCGGCTGGATTTCCTGCTGGATGTGCCGGACGAGCTGCAGGATTGCTGCATTCCGAAGCTGTCGCTGCAGCCGCTCATTGAAAATGCGATCAACTACGGGCTTGAGCCCAAAATCGAGCCTTGCCGGCTGCGTCTGACGGCCCGCCAGGAGCAGGACGGCCTAGTGCTGACCGTAGAGGATGACGGTCCGGGCATGGACGCCGAGCTGCTGGAGAAGGTCAGGCGGGGCGAGATGCGCCGCGGCAGCGGAATCGGCTTGCGAAATATTGAGGAGCGGATTGTGCTCTCCTTCGGCGAGTCCTACGGCTTGACGCTGGACAGCGAGCCGGGGGCTGGGACGATCGTGACGGTGCGATTACCATACGAGAGAGGGTGTTCCCATGTATAAGGTGCTGCTGGTTGATGATGAACGAATTATTTTGGAGGGAATATCTGCTGTCGTGGACTGGGGCTCGGCAGGTACGGAGCTGGTTGGAATGGCGCGCAACGGACTGGAGGCGCTGGAGCTGATCGAGGAGCACCGGCCGGATATCGTCATTAGCGACATTCGGATGCCGGCGATGGACGGCTTGCAGCTTGCGGCCAAGGTCAATGCGTTATACCCGCAAATAAAGCTGATTTTGCTGTCCGGCTTCCATGAGTTCGAGTATGCCCGCACCGCGATGCAATACGGCGTCAAGCATTACCTGCTGAAGCCGTGCAATGAAAACAAAATTGTCGAAGCGCTGCTTGAGGTTTCGGACGAGCTGCGGCAATCTGCTGAGCGCGAGGATTTTGTGAGCCAGATGCGGGAGGGCTTGGCCAAGGTGCTGCCGCACGTCAAGGAGCAGTTTTTGAAGGAGTTTGTGACGAATAAAACGTATGGAGCCCGCGACTGGGCCTATTACAGCAAGTTGTTCGAGCTTGATGCCGCGACAAGCCGGATTCGGCTTATTTTATTTCAGCTGGAGGGCGTGTTTGAATTCGAGCACCTGTTTGCGGTGAAAAATATCGCCGGCGATATTTTGACCAAGACGCTGCTCAGCTCAACAATCGGCGATCATGTCATCATTGCGGTGGAGGATGTACTCCCTGTGCAGGACCTGCATGAGCGCATGAACCGGATTCGCGAAACCTTTCTCGGCTATTACAAAATTGACTTGACGATTGCGCTTAGCGAGGCGGGCGAGATGACGGCCGCGCGGCAGCTGTATAAGGAAACGCTGGAATGCTTGCAGCACCGCTTCTACCTAGGAGAAGGCAGCTTGATTACAAAGCGCGATCTTGCGGAAGCCGATGCCGGCGCCGGCCGCGACTTTGTGTACGATGAGGAGCCGCTGCTGCTGCTGGTCAAATCGGGCCGATGGGAGGACGCCCGTCTGGAGATCGAACAGTTTTTCGCCAAGGCGATGGAGCAGCGCGCTGAAATTCATGTGATCAAGTCGTACGTGATCCAGCTGTTTATGGCGATGAACCGGGATGCGGATGCCGAACGCGTGCATGCCAATATGGGCAAGCTGGTGCAGCTTGCTGCGATGGATACGCTGCCGATGATGCAAAGCTTTCTGCAGGAGGAGGCGCATGCGATTGCGATCCGGCAGTATGAGCAAACGAAAAGCAAGCATTCCGCGATCGTGCAGAAGGTGATCAACATCGTCGGGGACCAGCTTGCGAACCCCGAGCTGTCGTTGAACTGGGTCGCCCATGAAATGTTATACATGAATGCCGACTATTTGGGCAAACTGTTCAAGAAGGAGACGGATGAGAAATTTTCCAACTTCGTCATGAAGGCGCGGATCAAGAAAGCAACGGAGCTGCTGGACCAGCGGTCGGATATGAAGATTTTCGAGCTGGCGGAGCAGCTAGGCTTCGGCGACAATCCGCAATATTTCAGCCAGGTGTTCAAAAAAGTTGTCGGCTGTACGCCTTCCGAGTACACAAAGTCTTGATTCGCAACGTTCCACATGAGGCAGTGAACGATTTAGCACTGAAAATTGAACAAACAGGACGGATAATTGGATTAAAATCAGTCGCAAAATCGGTGATAATGATCATGTAAGCGTTAACGAAAAGCTCAGTGTTAGAAAAGGGGAGGAACTAAATATGAAGAAAGCGTTATCAGTGATTATGTCTTTGTCTTTCCTGTTTACAGCAGCCGCTTGCGGCGGCGGCGGGGCAGCGAAGCCGGAAGGCACAACGCCTGCGGCAGGCTCCCAGACGCCAGCTGCAACGAAGCCGGGTGAGCCGGTCAAGCTGCGGATCGCCTGGTGGGGCGGACAGGCTCGTCATGACTATACGTTGAAGGTTATCGAGCTATATCAGAAAGCGAACCCGAATGTCAAGATCGAATCGGAATATGCAACATTCGACGATTACTGGAAGAAGCTTGCTCCGCAAGCGGCCGGCAATCAGCTTCCTGATCTTATTCAGATGGATATTTCTTACTTGACCCAATACGGCGGCCGCAATCAGCTTGCTGACCTGACGCCATTCACGAAAAGCGGCGTATTAAACGTTGCTGATGTAAGCCCATCCGCCTTGTCGGGCGGCAAGCTGGGCGACAAATTGCTTGCGATGAATTTGGGCGTCAACGCCCTGCAGTCCACGATGGACTTTGAGATGCTCAAGAAAGCGGGTATTACGCCTCCGGCCAAAGACTGGACGTGGGATGATATGGATGCGCTGGCGGCAAAAGCGAAAGCGGCCGGTAAAATTATGGGCGGTCTCCGTCATGATGTGTTCTTCCCTTACTTCCTCCGGACGCAAGGCCAGAAGATGTACGCGGCCGACGGCGCATCGCTGGCGTACACGGATGACAAGCCGTTCATCGACTACTTCAAGCGTTACCAGAAGTGGTATGATGCTGGCTACCTGCTCACGCTCGATAAGGAAGCGCAGAAGAAGGGGACGCCGGAAGATGACGAAATGGTTCCAGGCAACTCGATTTCTTCGACAGGCTGGTCCAACCAGTTCCTCGGTTTGGCGAATGCAACCAAGCGCGACCTGGAACTGCAGCCGCTGCCTGGTCCGAACCAGAAGGCAGGTCTGTTCCTGAAGCCAAGTATGTACTGGGCAGTAACAAGCGGCTCCAAGCAGCAAGAGGAAGCGGCGAAATTCATCAACTTCTGGATTAACGACATTGAAGCGAACAAAATTATCAAGGGCGAGCGCGGCGTACCGGTTTCGTCCAAGGTGAAGGATGCGCTGAAGCCTTTGTTGACGCCAAACGAAGTCAAGGTGTTTGATTATGTCACTTGGGCTGAGCAAAACAGCAGCGACATGGACCCTCCTAACCCGATCGGCTCCATTGAAGTTGAGAAGCTGTTGAAGGATACGAGCGAGCAAATTATGTACAAGAAAATTTCAGTCGAGGATGCCGCTGTGAAATTCCGTAAGGAAGCGAACGCGATTCTTGCGAAAAACAAAAAATAATCCCGTTGCCGGGATGACGAGCCGGGGCCGCTTTTGGCCCCGGTTTTTGTGTGCAATCCGGGCATGATTCCCCTCCCTTGATTGTCTGCTTTTTGAACAAAATGGACGGTTTTTTTTCTTCTGTATTGCGCTTACATCCGGCATAATAAAGCTATACCAAACAGGCATAGGGGTTGAACCATATGAAGCTAAGATTAAGGGACAACGATCACTTGACCGGATACGTATTTACCGCTCCGTTCGTGCTAGGCTTTCTCATCTTTACGTTGTATCCGATGCTTTCTTCCTTTTACTACTCGTTTACAGATTACAATATGATGGAGACGCCGCGCTGGATCGGACTGGACAACTACAACAAGCTGTTGTTTGAAGACGATAAAATTATGAAGTCGCTGCAAGTTACCTTCACGTACGTATTCGGCAGCGTGCCGCTGCGGCTTGCTTTCGCGCTGATCGTAGCTATGCTGCTGAACAAGGCGATCAAGGGCATCGGCGCTTACCGCTCGGCGTATTACTTGCCGTCGCTGATCGGCGGAAGTGTAGCCGTATCCATCATGTGGCAGCAAATTTTCGGCGACAAAGGGCTGCTGAACGCATTTCTCGGCTCCGTCGGTATCGAAGCGACCCGCTCCTGGATCGGCAGCCCGGACACGGCGCTGTGGACGTTGGTCGCATTGTCCGTATGGCAGTTCGGTTCCTCAATGCTGATCTTCCTGGCAGGTCTGAAAAACATTCCGGCCTCGTATTATGAAGCGGCCAGCGTCGACGGCGCAAACGGCGTCCGCCAGTTTTTCAAAATTACGCTTCCGCTGCTCAGCCCGATTATTTTCTTCAACCTGATCATGCAGCTGATTTCCGCATTTATGACGTTTACACCAGCTTACATCATCTCCCGCGGCGAGGGCGGACCGCTGGATAATACGCTGCTTTATTCCTTGTATTTGTACCGTCAGGCCTTCTCGTTCTTCGATATGGGCTACGCCTCGGCGATGGCCTGGACGATGCTGGTGCTGATCGGCATTATTACCCTGGTCATTTTCAAAACATCGACACTCTGGGTCCATTACGAATCGAAAGGGGAGAAATAAGATGGCTATGCAGCAAGCTGCCAAACCAACGGTTCAAGTCCGCTCGTCCGTCCGTTCAAAACACATGTTTAAAAGCGTTGCTTACCATCTGCTTGTCGGCGGCCTTGCCCTGATCATGCTGTATCCGATCCTGTGGCTGGTTGCCAGCTCCCTGAAGCCTAATGACGAAATTTTCACGACAGCGAACAGCCTGATTCCAAGCCGTCTCGAATTTAACAACTACGTCACCGGCTGGAAGGGCTTTGCCGGAACGACCTTTGCAACCTTCTTTAAAAATTCGATGTTTATTTCGATCGTCTCCACCATCGGGGCGGTTGCTTCCTCCGCGCTTGTCGGCTATGGCTTTGCACGGATTTCCTTCTTCGGCAAAGCGTTCTGGTTCGGCTGCATGATGGTGACGATGATGCTGCCGCATGACGTGACGATGATTTCCCAATACGTCATGTTTGCCAAGCTTGGCTGGCTCGGATCGTTCAAGCCGGTGCTTGTCCCGCAATTTTTCGCTACACCGTTTTTCGTCTTCCTGATTATTCAGTTTATCCGCACGATTCCGCAGGAGATGGATGAGGCGGCCAAAATGGACGGCTGCAGCAGATACGGTATTTTCTTCCGGATTATGCTTCCATTGATCGTACCGGCTTTGATTACATCGACGATTTTCTCCTTCTATTGGCGCTGGGATGACTTTATTAACCCGCTGCTGTACTTGAATCGTCCGGAGCTTTACCCGATGTCTCTCGCACTCAAGCTGTTTCTGGATGCGGAGTCCTTGAATAACTGGGGCGGCATGTTTGCGATGTCCACCGTCTCGCTGCTGCCGATTGTCATTGTGTTCTTCATTTTCCAAAAATATATTGTGGAAGGCATCAGCACAAGCGGCCTCAAGGGATAACCCTTGAGCCGTTGCCAGCTGAGCATCAGGTGAGAGGGGAAACTACAGCTATGCCGGCATTAGCTTATGATCCGAATGAAATTCGTGAGCAGATTGATCGCGTCGTTCGCCGTACCTTTAATATGGATTTCAGCTGGGACTGGCCGGGCGGCGTCGCATTTTATGGGGTAACCGAAGCTTATGAAGCGACAGGCAATGAAGCCTACATCGACCTGCTCAAAGCATGGGTGGACGAACAACTGGAGGATGGCTTGCCCAAGCTGTCCGTCAATGCCGTTTCGATCGGACATTCGCTGTTGACACTGTACCAGGTGACAGGGGAGAATAAGTATATCGACATCGCCACCGAAATGGCCGACTTTTTAAAGCATGATGCGGAACGGTTCGCCGACGGTATTTTCCAGCACACGGTCAATTCGGAGGCCTACAATTTTCCCGAGCAGGCGTGGGTTGATACGATGTTTATGGCCGGCTATTTTCTGGTTCGGATCGGGGCGTTGTTGAAGCGCGACGATTATCTGGAAGACGGGATCAAGCAATATCACGGGCATGAGCAATTTTTACAGGACCCGGTTACAAATTTGTATTACCACGGATGGGATCATCGGGCGCAAAACCATATGTCGGGCATCTTCTGGGCGCGCGGCAATTCCTGGGCAGCCATTACGATGGCGCGGGCACTTCAGCTGGTTCACGTCACACACCCGTCATTTATGATCATCGAAGGCTCGCTGCGCGATCAATTGGCTGCGCTTGTCCGTTTGCAAGGACAGGACGGGCTGTGGCATACGATTGTCAACGATCCGACCGCTTATACGGAAACATCAGGCTCTGCCGGTATTGCCGCTGCGCTGCTCAGCACGGGGACGATGTACAATAAGTTTGTAAATAAAGCGATACCTGCTTTCCTGTCGCGGATTACGGCGGACGGAACGATTACCGGCGTGTCGGCGGGCACGGCCGTGATGCGTGATGCAGAAGGCTACAAGGGAGTTCCATACAAACGGATTCAGGGCTGGGGCCAAGGTTTGGGGCTGGTCTTCCTGTCGTCGCTGCTGAAAAAGCGGGATTGGTAAGCAGACGCTAGGAGGATGTAAGGTGACAAGTGAGCAACGGTTTGATTTTGGCGTAAGCGAGCCGCAAGAGGGATATGTCAAGATCGGCGCGCAAACGTGGTATGACGAGCAGCAGGGATACGGCTTTGTGCCGGGCGGAAACGTGCAAATCGCAGCCAAAGACCGCGGAGAGCCGGACGTATTGCGCCGCGACTTCTGCATTCCGCTGGAAGCGACCTTCCGGGTGGACTTGCCGAAAGGCATCTACACCGTGCATGCGCTGTTCGGCGATGCCATTGTGCCAACGGAAACGACAATTAAAGCAGGCTGCGGCAGGCTCATGGTTCGTCGGCTGCGCACCGAAACCGGGCAATTTGTCAGACACAGCTTTTCGGCGTGGGTATTCGACGGCAAGCTGGAGCTGCACTTCTCCGGTCTGGCGCCCCGGATCAATGCGCTGGAGATCGTGTCTGCGCCGCAGGTACGGACCGTATTTCTGGCGGGAGATTCGACGGTGACGGATCAGTCGACGGAAGGTTATCCGTATGCAGGCTGGGGACAAATGCTCCCGTATTTGCTCAAGCATGATGCTGCGGTAGCGAACTTCGCGCGTTCGGGGCGCAGCTCGAAAAGCTTCATTGACGAAGGCCATCTGGACCGCATCTGGGCAGCGATTAAGCCGGATGACCTGCTGTTCATCCAATTCGGCCACAACGATCAGAAGCCGGATGAGAAGCGTCATACCGACCCTGCCACGACATACAAGACGTATTTGAAAGCGTACATCGACGGTGCGCGTGAAAGAGGCGCTACTCCGATCCTGGTTACCTCTGTCCAGCGGCGGTTTTTTGAGCCGGATGGCACGCTGACCGATACACATGGCGCTTATTTAACCGCGATGAAGGAGCTTGCCGAAGAGGAAAACGTATCGCTGGTGGATTTGGCCGCGAGCAGCAAGCGGCTGTTCGAGGAGCTGGGTCCGGAGGGAACAAAATCACTGCTGATGTGGGGCGCGCCGGGCGAATTTATGAATTTCCCTGGCGGGATCGAAGACAACACCCACTTCCAGGAGCGCGGCGCGATCCGGATTGCGGGGCTAGTCGTGGACGAGCTGCGTGAGCTGCGGCTCAAGCCGATGCTAATGCTGCTGCGTTAAGCTGCATGTGCTCAGTCACCGGCCAGAGGTCGCTGCAGGCGGGAGTTTCCGTCCTGACAGCGGCCTGCTTGCTTGTGGACGTATTGTCACATTTGCCAGAGAGGACTGATTGAGATGGGGAAGGACAACGTGAAGGAAGTGCCCGCGCGAAAACCATTGTTTTCAACGCTGCTGCACGGCGGCGACTATAATCCGGACCAATGGCTTGCATACCCGGAGGTGCTGGAGGAAGATATCCGGCTGATGAAGCTGGCCAAATGTAATGTGATGTCGGTTGGCATTTTTTCCTGGGTTTCGCTGGAGCCGGAGGAGGGCGTCTTTACGTTCGACTGGCTTGATCAGGTGCTGGAGCGGTTTGCAAGCCATGGCATTTATGCATTTCTCGCAACGCCAAGCGGCGCAAGACCGGCCTGGATGTCGGCCAAGTACCCGGAGGTGCTGCGGGTGGGGCCTAATCGCATGCGGAATTTGCACGGCTTCCGGCATAACCACTGCTATACGTCCCCGGTGTACCGTGAAAAGACGGCGATCATGAACCGCAAGCTGGCTGAGCGGTATGCCGACCATCCCGCGGTGATCGGCTGGCATATTTCCAATGAATACAATGGGGAATGTCATTGCGATTTGTGTCAGCAGCAGTTCCGCGAATGGCTGCAGGCGAAGTACGGCACGCTGGAGCGGCTGAATCACGCCTGGTGGACGGGCTTCTGGAGCCATACGTTCACCGATTGGTCGCAGCTGGAGTCGCCTGCCCCGCACGGCGAGACGTTTGTCCATGGCTGTACGCTTGATTGGAAGCGGTTTGTAACGGACCGGACCGTCGATTTTTGCCGTCATGAGGTTGCAGCGCTGCGTACCGTTAGGCACCGGCTGCCGGTGACGACGAATTTGATGGATTTGCCGTATGCGGATCTGAATTACTGGAAATTCGCCGACGTGCTGGATATCGTCTCCTGGGACAGCTATCCGACCTGGCATGATTCCGAGGATAACAGCCTGCAGGCTGCCCGGATCGGCATGGTGCATGATATTATGCGTTCGATCAAACGCCAGCCGTTTTTGCTGATGGAAAGCACGCCAAGCTTGACTAACTGGCAGCCGATCAGCAAAGGGAAACGTCCGGGCATGCATCTGCTCGCTTCGCTGCAAGCGGTTGCGCATGGCTCGGATTCGGTGCAATATTTTCAATGGCGCAAGAGCCGCGGCTCCAGCGAAAAGTTTCATGGTGCGGTGGTCGATCATGCCGGGCATGAGCATACGCGGGTATTCGGCGAGGTGGCCGAGGTTGGAGACGCGCTGGAGCGGCTGTCGGCGGTAGCCGGGTCACACGTCGCTGCCGAGGTCGCGGTTATTTTCGACTGGGAAAATCGTTGGGCGGTCAGCGATGCGCAAGGACCGCGCAACAAAGGCTTGAAGTATGAAGAAACCGTGCTGTCGTATTACCGGCCGTTCTGGGAACGCGGCATTGCGGTTGATGTCATCGACATGGAGCAGGATTTCTCCCGCTACAAGCTGCTGGTCGCGCCGATGCTGTACATGGTCCGCCCCGGCGTGGCGGAGCGGCTTGATGCATTCGTCCGGGCGGGCGGCACGCTGGTCGCGACGTATTGGTCAGGCATCGTGGATGAAAATGACCTGTGCTTCCTCGGCGGCTTCCCGGGTCCGTTGCGCTCAACGCTTGGCGTCTGGGCCGAGGAAATCGAAGGGCTGCATGATCATGATGCAAACGCCTTAAAGCTGTCCGACGGCAATGAGCTTGGATTGCAGGGCGAATTCGACGTGCATGAGCTGTGCGAGGTCATTCATCTGGAAGGCGCGACGGCGCTCGCTGTATACGGACAGGACTACTACGCAGGCCGTCCGGCGCTGACGGTCAACCAGGTGGGAGCCGGGCGAGCTTATTACGTCGCCTGCCGGACGAAGCAGCCGTTTCAGGATGCGCTGCTTGGCGCGCTGGCCGAGGCGGCGGGGGTAGGACGCGCGCTGCCGAACGAGCTGCCGCAGGGCGTCACGGCGCAGGTCCGCTCGGACGGCGCGAACGATTATGTATTTGTGCTCAATTTCGCAGCGGCTGAGCGGACGGTCAAGCTGGACGGCCGCGAATATGCGGACGTGCTCAGCGGCGAGCAAGCCGAAGCCGAGCTGCAGCTTGCTCCGTACGGATTGCGCGTGCTGCGCCGCGCGGCAGCGCAGGGATAAGCTGAAGCAAGGAAGCGAGAAGCCTGGTCATCCGGTTAACGGATGCGCCAGGCTTTTTGCTGCAAGCCGCCCGCTTCTGCAACATCGCTAAGGGTCAGGGCATCCGCAGCTTAGTTCTTGACTGCCAGGTCAAAAACTGTTAGGATGCTTGTATGAGCAGACCAAGAGAATTTGATGCCGGTCAGGTGCTTCACCAGTGCATGGAAGTATTTCGGGAAAAGGGGTTCAAATCAACCTCCTTCGATGACCTGACCCGCACGACACAAGTAAAAAAACAAAGCTTATACGGTGTGTTCGAGGACAAGCGCGCGTTGTTTTTGAAAGCATTGGCGCTGTACCGCGAACAAACGATCTCCGTCCTGGACGAGCTGGCTTCCAGTGGAGGCTCGCCGCTGCAGACGTTGGAGGCGATTTGTGATGCGCTGCTGGGCAGAGGCCACGAGGAGCTGTGCAAGGGCTGCCTGATGATCAATTCCGTGCTTGAATTCGGCAATACCGATGAGCAGGTAGCGCGTGAGGTGGAGCTGACGTTTGCCCAGATTGAGCGGATCATGGAGCAGGTCGTTTCGCGCGGTCAGGAACAGCAGCTGATCACGAACCGGCACGGCTCCAGGGAGCTCGCCGCTCATCTGACCAATGCCATACGCGGTGCAACCGTGATGGGCAAATCAGGCGTACCGCAGGAGCAAATTCGAGCGGTTTTGCAGACCTCCTTTGCGCTGATTGTTCCCTGATTTTGTGTTTTTTCAATCCCACTCTACTTTGGAGGTATTTATGACAACTCAACAAGCAGTTCAATCCTTGTTTCAACCTTTTGAATCCGGCAAGCTGACCTTGTCCAACCGGATCGTGATGGCGCCGATGACGCGAACCTTTTCGCCCGATGGCGTACCAGGACCGGATGTGGCCGCCTATTACCGGCGCAGGGCGGAGCATGGCGTCGGTCTGATCGTGACCGAAGGCACAGTGATCAACCACGCGGAAGCGTCGAATCAGGCCAACGTGCCCCATTTCTATGGAGAAGAGGCATTAAACGGCTGGGCCCGCGTTGTAGCTGAGGTGCATGCAGCTGGCGGGCGAATCATTCCACAAATCTGGCATATGGGCGCGCACGGCAATGTCAATCATTTTTCGGAGGCGGAAATTGCGCAGCTGATTGAAGCTTTTGCCCAGGCAGCCTCGGAAGCAAAGCGGCTTGGCTTTGACGGCATTGAGCTGCACGGCGCGCACGGTTATTTGATCGACCAGTTTTTCTGGGAGGAAACGAACGCGCGTACGGATCGTTACGGCGGTGACATGGTGGGGCGGACCCGCTTTGCGGTTGAAGTCATCGAAGCTTGCCGTCGCGCCGTCGGACCTGAATTTCCGATTGTACTGCGTTACTCGCAGTGGAAATCTTCGAAATATGATGCCAAGCTCGCAACGACGCCTGCCTTGCTGGAGCAGTTTCTGGCACCGCTCGTGGAAGCCGGCGTCGATATTTTCCACTGCTCGACTCGCCGTTTCTGGGAGCCTGAGTTTGACGGGTCTGAGCTGAACCTGGCGGGCTGGACGAAAAAGCTGACGGGTAAACCGACGATTACCGTTGGCTCGGTTGGTTTGGATGGCGACTTTATGCGCCTTTTTGCAGAAGGAGCGGGTGCCGCCAACGTGAACCTCGACGGGTTAGTCGAGCGGCTGGAGCGCGAAGAATTTGATCTCGTAGCTGTGGGCCGGGCTTTGCTGGTGGACCCGGCTTGGGCGGATAAGCTTCGCGATGGACGGACGGATGAGCTGATTCCTTTTTCGCCGGAGTCGCTGAAAACCTTGCATTAAGCCGCCGCTGGAGCTAGACCAATGAAGCCGCCAACTGGCCGTTTATAACATATCGAAGCAGGGAGCGCCTGAGAAGGCGCTTCTTTGCGTGTTGCCATTGCCGATTGATGACGTTATTTACTGGAACGGGATTAACTAGGGTGTGTCTTAAAACTCCGCAGGGAGCAGCTGTCGCTTGTGTAAACTAAGGCGTTGACTCTCACGTTACGTGAGGCTGTAAAGTGAAGTCGAAGGGGGAGTGAGACGCTTATGAAGGTTAAGGAGGTTGCGGAGCTGGCCGGAATCAGCGTGCGCACGCTGCATCATTACGATGAGATCGGACTGCTTGTTCCCGATGAAACGACGGAGTCCGGCTACCGGCTGTATTCGGAGGATAACCTGACGACGCTGCAGCAAATTTTATTTTACCGCGAGCTGGGATTTTCACTGAAGGAAATCGGGGACATTTTGCACAATCCGTCCTACAATCGGCTGGAGGCGCTGGAGCTGCACCGGAAGCTGCTGTTGGAACAGCGGCTGCGGCTTGATGAGATGATTGATACCGTGGAAAAAACGATTCAACATACGAAGGGAGAGATTGAGATGACAAATGAGGAAAAATTCAAAGGCTTCGACTTCAGCCGGAATCCGTATGAGGAGGAGGCGCGTCAACGTTGGGGGAATGACGCGGTCGACCGCTCACAGCAGAAGCTGGCCGCGATGTTGCGGCAGGAGCAGAAGGCATGGGGAGAAGCCATGAATACGATATTCCGCAAGCTGGCGGCGCTGCGCGAGCAGCCGGCGGCATCGGATGAAGTGCAGACGGCGATTGCCGAATGGTATACGTATTTGAACAAGCAGGGCAGCTATTCGCCGGAGGCGTTTCGCGGACTCGGCCAAATGTACGTGGACGATACGAGGTTTACAGCGAATATTGATCAATTTGGAGCAGGACTGTCCGTGTTTATGCGGGATGCGATGGCTGTGTTCGCCGACCGTCAAGCCCGTTAGCGCGATCAAGCGTGACAACGGAACGAACAGCGTGCAGCCTGCAGCGCAGCGCGAAAAAAGCCGGACGGCATCCTGTGCCGTCCGGCTTGGCCTCAACTATACAGGCGCTATGCCGTGCTATGGAGTTCTTGCATGCCGTCGGTTCACTCATTTGCTTTTACCGAGGGAACCTAGTGGCCCTGGCTTACACCTTGCCTTGCCTGGTTAGGCAAGGTCGGCCAGCTTCAGGCGAATAACGTTCCACGATGCTTTCGTCAGTGCCGCGTTTACTTTGGCGCCGTCTTCGACCGTTGCGTTGCCGCCAGTATGCGGCTGCACGTTGTACGGATTTTCACGGGTATTGGCGGCTTTCAGATCGTCATGCTCCATCACCACATGCTCAATCAACGACAGCGCTCCGAAGCTGCGCAGATCAATG
Organism: Paenibacillus sp. sg306046; assembly: GCF_059821225.1. Classification (NCBI taxonomy): domain Bacteria; kingdom Bacillati; phylum Bacillota; class Bacilli; order Caryophanales; family Paenibacillaceae; genus Paenibacillus; species Paenibacillus sp. sg306046. Next base: position 82,819 of record NZ_JCAMRT010000019.1, on the reverse strand, counting down.
TGAAGCTGCAGCGACTCCTCGAGATGGCGGTTCACCGCAAAAATCGTCACTTCATTCGCCGCTTCATTATGGACGGCTACGGATTCGAGGTACGGGACGTCGGTAATTTCGGTCGTATCGTATTTATCCGATTGAATCAACGGAATGAGCGCCTCGCCGCGTCCGTAGATCGAGGCATGCAAATACGGATAAAAGATCGTTTGCTTCCACGCTGCGCCGCCGTTTTCAGTCATGATTGGAGCGATGACGTTGACAAGCTGCGCCATGCAAGCCATTTTCACGCGATCGGCGTGCTTGAGCAGGCTGATCAGCATGCAGCCGACGAGCAGCGCGTCTTCATGATTGTACACGTCCTCCAGCTGCGGAGGGGCGATTTGCCATGGATCAAGCTTGCGGTCCGCCGCGTGGGAATGATACCAGACGTTCCATTCGTCAAAGGAAAGCTGGATTTTCTTTTTGCTGCGCGTTTTTGCTTTGATATAATCGCAGGTGCTGACCACCTTGCCGATGAAGTCGTCCATTTGCACGGAGCGGGCGAGGAAGGTCGGCGTATCGTTTTGCCCATTGCCGTAATATTGGTGAAGCGACAAGTAATCGACGCTGTCATACGTGTGCTCCAGCACGGTCGCTTCCCACTCGGCAAAGGTCGGCATATGCAGGTGCGAGCTGCCGCATACGACCAGCTCAATGCTCGGATCGACCTGCCGCATGGCGCAGGCGGTTTCGTTGGCTAGGCGGCCGTATTCATGCGCCGTTTTGTGGCCGATTTGCCAAGGGCCGTCCATTTCATTGCCCAGACACCAGGTCTTGATGCCGTGCGGCTGCTCATACCCGTGCTGACGGCGCAGGTCGCTCCAATACGTGCCGGACGGATGGTTGCTGTACTCCAAAATGTTGCGCGCTTCATCAATTCCCCGTGTGCCGAGATTAACGGCCATCATGACCTCGGAGTTCGCTTTCTTCGTCCAGTCGACAAATTCATTGAAGCCGAATTGATTGGTTTCCAGCACACGCCACGCCAGCTCCAGGCGGCTCGGGCGCTCGGACTTCGGTCCGACGCTGTCCTCCCAATTGTAACCGGATACGAAGTTGCCTCCCGGATAGCGGACAATCGGCACGCGCAGCTCCTTCACAAGCTCCAGCACGTCGCGGCGAAAGCCCTGCTCGTCAGCTTCCGGATGCTCAGGCTCATAGATGCCGCCGTAAACGGCGCGTCCAAGATGCTCGATAAACGAGCCGTAAATTCGTTCGTCAATGGCGCCAATATTGAAATCCTTGTCCACCGTCATTTTTGCTTGTACGGACATGAATAATGCCACCTCTTCACATTGTTTTATAATTATTTAAAATGATTCAACAAAAACTAAACTAACATCATTACACCTCATCGGACGAAAAAAAGCAAGCTGTAATTTTCTTTCATCCGTTTATAGCTTTATCAAGCTCACAAGTCAGTCTGCCGTTGTATTCTGTCTTTGCGGTAAGCGCTGGGATTGACCCCGAACACTTTGCGAAACTGGTTGGCAAAATGATTGTAATTGTAGAATCCGACATCAAAGGAAGCCTCCAGGGCCGTCCGGTCCGTATGGGTGAGCAGCAGCGCGGCCTGCTGGATGCGCATCCGATTCAGCGTGTCCACGATGGAATAGCCGGTTTGTTCCTTGAATACATGGGACAGCCTGGACGGCGACAAGCCAACCGTACGGGCGAGTGCTTCCAGTGTGAGCGGCTGCTTCATATGCAGCGATAAATAGTGCAGTGTAGCTCGCACGCGGGGGTCGGTTTGCTTGTTCAGCGATTGGGCAAGCAGCAGCAGCACTTCGCGCAGCGCATTTTCGCACAGCTCCTGCCAGTAGGCGCTTCGTTCAATTGAGTCGGCGATGACGCGGCGGAACGCGCGGTACAGCCGCTTGCGTTCATTTTCATCCTCCACCTGGTGCAGCACCAGGCCGGTGTCAGGCAGCATGCCGGTTTCCAGCAGCCGCGCCGAGAAATGCGCCCACACAAATTGCCAGCGGCCGCCCTGCACCGTTCCGTACTGATGCGGTGTGCCGGGCTTGATCAACGCCAGATCGCCGGGGCCGCAAGCCGCTTTACCGGCGGGTGTCTGGACATAGCCTTCGCCTGATAGCGTATACATCATCAAGTAGTCGTTGCGGCCTTGCGGCCGTTTCGTGATATAAGTATCCGGCTCATGGAAGTGCCCGGCAATGACAATGCCGGGGGCTTGCGCATCGAAGCGGGACGGATCGTCGTTTGCTGTCATGTAGGCCACAACCTCTGTTGGTTATTTCAGATGAACCGTTGTCTCTGGGGCAGATACGCGGAGCCGGACTTGAGCCGACTGGCAGTATCCCGCCATATTCAGCATAGTCGAAACGCTCCTGCTTCTGCAAGCGGGCTGGATGTGCAGCAGGATTGTAGCATTTGTTAGTGGGATTGCAGATTCAGAGAGGAATGACTAGGCCCATCAACGGTCTGGCTTTAGACATGTGAAGGACGATTCTGGAAATGAAAGAAGCGACGGGATTATTCCCGTCGCTAGGTTGGAGTGGCTTAAAGCCCCGCAGGGATTAAACCTGTACGTACAAGTGTTTTGTGTTATAATAGCTGCACATGAATCGCGCGAAGCGCTTTGCCAGAGGTGTAGCATGAACGACAAACCAATGCCCAAGTACAGGCAATTAAAACAGGAGCTGCTGGGCAGGCTGGGCGAGGGTGAGTGGAAAGCCCACGACCAGCTGCCCTCCGAGCATGAAATCGCCGGACGATTCGGCATGAGCCGGCAGACGGTACGCCAGGCGTTCGGCGAGCTGGAGCAGGAAGGCTGGCTATACCGCCTGCAAGGGAAAGGTACCTTTGTGGCAGAGCAGCCTGCGCGTCCGCAGCCGATGGCGTCCGCAGCGCCGGTGCGGACAATCGGCATGATGACGACGTATATTTCGGACTATATTTTCCCCCATATCGTGCGCGGCGCGGAGTCGGTGCTCCGGGATCAAGGCTACCGGCTGATGCTGCTCAGCACGGACAATGACAAGCGCAAGGAGCGCGAAAATTTGGAGCTGCTGCTCGGCGAACCGCTGAGCGGGCTTATTATCGAGCCGACCCGCAGCGCGCAGGGCAATCCGAATCTCGATTTGTACGTTTCGCTGCAGGTGCACGGCATTCCGTTTGTTATGATTAACGAACGTTACGCGGAGCTGAGCTGTCCTTGCTTGCGTGTCGATGACGAAACTGGCGGCTATGCGGCGGCGGAGCATCTGATCCAGCTCGGGCATCGGGCGATCGCGGGCTTTTTCAAAACCGATGACCTGCAAGGCTCGAACCGACTGAAAGGATTTTTGCGCGCCTTCAGCGACTACGGCTTGCCGCTGCGCGCCGATTCGGTTACCAGCTACACGACCGAGGAAAGCGGCACGCTTCCGTATGAGGCGGCGCTCCGTATGCTGGAGGGCGACGACCGTCCCACCGCGTTCGTCGCGTATAACGATCAGCTCGCGGTCAGGCTGCTGGAGGCGGCCCGTCAGGCCAAGCTGTCTGTGCCGGACGAGCTTTCAATTATCGGCTTCGACGATTCGTGGCTCGCTACCGCAACGGAAGTGAAGCTGACAACGCTGACGCATCCGAAGGCGGAGATGGGCCGTCAGGCTGCTGCGCTGCTCATTGATCTGATTGAAAACAGCTTGAACGAAGCGGAGTCGAAGCCGGGGCGCGAAGCGAGTAGCCGCCGTGCGGCCGCCGAGGGGAAGGACCGCGTCTTTGTGCCGGAGCTTGTTGTGCGGGAGTCTACCGTTGCCTTTCGTGAGAGCGAGTAAGAAGGTGTGCCGAAAACCGGGACTGCACGCTGTCGTCGTTTCATCTGGAACAATGGCATACGTTTCGTCACATAGCCTCATATCAACAACAGCCTGTCGGCAAGCGCCGGACGGGCTGTTTGGCTTTGGAGTCGTTTGGGCCGGAAGCTGTGGAGCCGAACCGGCGGGAGCACCCTGTCATTTTTAAATTTGGCTCTGTTCAACTTGTACGTACAAGTGTATAATGAGGTGGAAGGAACCAAGAACGAAGGGAGCCGATCAGGTTGCTGGAGCGTTTGAAGCAGGAAGTATGGGAAGCCAATATGGAGTTGCCCAAATATAAGATGGTGACATTTACTTGGGGGAATGTCAGCGGCATCGACCGGGAGCAAGGACTCGTTGTCATCAAGCCGAGCGGCGTGCCTTATGAGGAAATGAAAGCCGAGCATATGGTCGTTGTTGACCTGGACGGCCGTGTCGTGGAAGGAAATCTCAAGCCGTCTTCGGATACGCCGACGCATCTTGTGCTGTACCGCGCGTTTGCGGGACTCGGCGGCATCGTGCATACGCATTCTCCGTGGGGAACGAGCTGGGCGCAGGCCGGCAAAGGGATTCCGGCGTTCGGTACGACGCATGCCGACTACTTTTACGGCGAAATTCCGTGTACGCGTCCGATGACGCACGCGGAAATTCAGGGCGCTTATGAGCTGGAAACGGGCAATGTGATCGTGGAAACGTTTGCAGATCGTGATCCGCTGCGTATTCCGGGCGTGCTTGTCTATTGCCACGCTCCGTTTACGTGGGGGAAAAATGCGCATGAGGCTGTGCATAACGCCGTCGTGCTGGAGGAAGTGGCGAAGATCGCTTCGCGGACGCTAGCGCTGAATCCGCATGCCGAGCCGATGGACCAGCAGCTGCTGGACCGGCATTTCCTGCGCAAGCATGGAGCTAACGCCTATTACGGTCAGGGCTGATCAGCAGCCCGCAGACCTCACCATAAGGAGGAACGCAGCAATGGGAAAAAAATATGCAATCGGCGTCGATTACGGAACGCAATCCGGACGCGCCGTGCTGGTCGATCTGACAGATGGCACGGAAGTGGCGGACCATGTGACGCCATATCCGCACGGCGTAATTGACGAGGAGCTGCCTGGCAGCGGCGTGAAGCTGGAGCCGGACTGGGCGCTGCAGCATCCGGCGGATTATGTGGAGGTGCTGCGTTTGTCGATCCCGGCCGTGCTGGCCGAATCCGGCGTCAGCGCTGACGATATCGTCGGGGTGGGCATTGATTTCACGGCCTGCACGATGCTGCCTGTGGATGCGGCCGGACAACCGCTGTGCCTGCTGCCCGGTTATGAGACGAACCCGCATAGCTGGGTGAAGCTGTGGAAGCACCACGCCGCGCAGGACGAGGCCAATCTGATTAATGAAACGGCCGCGAGCCGGGGAGAGCATTGGCTGCCCCGCTATGGCGGCAAAATTTCGTCGGAGTGGATGATGGCGAAGGCGTGGCAGATCGCAAATGAGGCGCCGGAGCTGTATGAAGCGGCCGACCTGTTTCTGGAAGCGACGGACTGGGTCATTTTCCGCATGACCGGACAAGTGCGCCGCAATAGCTGCACCGCCGGGTACAAGTCGATCTGGCACAAGCAGGATGGCTACCCGAGTCGTGATTTCTTCCGCGCGCTTGATCCGCGTCTGGAGAACTTGACGACGACCAAGCTGCGCGGCGAAATCATGCCGCTCGGTACGAAGGCGGGCGAGATCACGGAAGAAATGGCGGCGCTGACGGGCTTGCGTCCAGGCACCGCCGTAGCTGTCGGCAACGTGGATGCGCATGCGGCCGTGCCTGCTGTCGGCGTCGTGACGCCCGGCAAGCTCGTGATGGCGATGGGCACGTCGATCTGCCATATGCTGCTCGGCACCGAGGAGAAGCAGGTAGAGGGCATGTGCGGCGTCGTCGAGGACGGCATTATCCCCGGCTACTACGGCTATGAGGCCGGTCAGTCCGCGGTCGGCGATATTTTCGAATGGTACGTGGAAGAAGCGGTTCCGGGTTATGTGAAGGATGCGGCGGCGCAGGACGGCGTAAGCGTTCATGAATGGCTGGAGCGTCGCGCGGCGGCTTACAAGCCGGGCCAAACGGGTCTGCTGGCGCTTGACTGGTGGAACGGCAACCGGTCCGTGCTGGTCGATACCGACTTGACGGGGCTGCTCGTCGGCTGCACGCTGCTGACGAAGCCGGAGGAAATTTACCGGACGCTGCTGGAAGCTACCGCCTTCGGCACGCGGGTAATTGTGGATGCGTTCCATTCCAACGGCGTGACGGTTGATGAGCTGTATGCTTGCGGCGGTTTGCCGCAGAAAAACCGGCTTCTGATGCAAATTTATGCCGATGTGACGAACCGCGAGATCAAGGTTGCCGCATCGAAGCAAACTCCGGGGCTTGGAGCTGCCATGTTCGGCGCGGTAGCGGCGGGCAAGGAGCGAGGCGGCTTTGATTCTGTTGTCGAAGCGGCTGAACGGATGGGCCGGGTACGCGAGGAAACGTTTAAGCCGATTGCGGAAAATGTCGCTGTCTACGAGAAGCTGTACCAGGAATATGTCAAGCTGCACGATTATTTCGGCCGCGGCGGCAACGACGTGATGAAGCGTCTGAAGGCGCTGAAGGAAGACGCACTTGGTTAGGATTATATCCATTTATAAGTTACAGCAAAGCTATTCTTAATGATCCCAGAGGAGGAATTTCGTTATGCTGACAGTTAAGCCGTATCAATTTTGGTTCGTTACCGGAAGCCAGCACTTGTACGGACCGGAGACGCTGGAGCAGGTCAATGAGCATTCCCGCACCATTACCGCAGGCTTAAATGCCGATGAGGCGGTTTCGTACGAGCTGGTGTTCAAGCCCGTATTGACGACGCCGGAGGATATCCGCTCGCTTATTTTGCAGGCCAATGCCGACGACAATTGCGCAGGGATCATCACCTGGATGCATACGTTTTCGCCGTCGAAAATGTGGATCGCCGGACTGTCGCAGCTTCAGAAGCCGCTGCTCCATCTGGCGACGCAATACAACCGTGACATTCCATGGGATTCCATCGACATGGACTTCATGAACTTGAATCAGGCGGCGCACGGCGACCGCGAGCACGGCTTTATTGGCGCCCGGATGGGCGTTTCCCGCAAGGTGGTTGTCGGGTATTGGGAGGATGCGGCCGTTCGCGCGCGCGTTGGCGGCTGGATGCGTACGGCGGTGGCATTTGCCGAAAGCCGTGTGCTCAAGCTGGCCCGCTTCGGCGACAACATGCGGCAGGTAGCTGTCACCGAAGGCGACAAGGTGGAAGCGCAAATCAAGTTCGGCTGGGCTGTGAACGGCTATGGCGTCGGCGATCTCGTCGAGCGCGTCAATGCGGTCAGCGAGGAAGCGCTGGATGAGCTGATGGCGGAATACCGCGAGCAGTATGTGCTGCCGGAGTCGCCGGGCGATCTGGAGTCGATTCGGTACCAGGCCCGTCTGGAGCTGGGCTTCAAGTCATTCCTGGAGGAAGGCGGCTTCAGCGCGTTCACGACGACGTTCGAGGACCTGCACGGACTGAAGCAGCTTCCGGGACTTGCCGTTCAGCGGCTGATGGAGCAAGGCTACGGCTTCGGCGGCGAAGGCGACTGGAAGACATCGGCGCTCGTCCGCTTGATGAAAATTATCGCGGGCAATGTCGGCACTTCGTTTATGGAAGATTACACGTACCATCTCGATCCGGAAAATGAGCTGGTGCTTGGCTCCCACATGCTGGAGGTATGCCCGACGATTGCGGCTGACAAGCCGAAGCTGGAGGTGCATCCGCTCGGCATCGGCGGTAAGGAAGACCCGGCGCGCATGGTATTCAATGGCAAATCGGGCAAGGCGCTGAACGCCTCGATCGTGGATCTCGGCCACCGGTTCCGGTTGCTGATCAATGAGGTTGTTGCCGTTGATCCGCAGGAGGAAATGCCTAAGCTGCCGGTGGCGCGCGTGCTGTGGAAGGTTGAGCCTTCGTTGAAGGAAGGCGTGGAAGCATGGATTTTGGCAGGCGGCGCGCATCACACCGGCTTCTCTTATGTGGTTACGACCGAGCAGCTTGTTGATTTTGCCGAGATGGTTGGCATTGAATGTGTTATTATTGATGAGAATACGACAACACGCGCCTTCCGCAACGAGCTTCGTCTGAACGACATGGCTTGGCGGCTTGGCCGGAGCTGATTGCAGCTCCTGCACGGACGTGTTTAACCGGCGCGAAGACTGATTCGCCTGCCGGTTCTGTTCAGCCCTGATCCTGCGTCGGATGATGCAGGTCAGGGCTGTGCTTGTACTTGCGCTTGCGCTGCCGCAGCTTCAGCGCGAAGCCGCATCGGCAAGCAGCCGGAAGCGCAGCCTGCTGCACGGGGCTGCGATCGACCGGTTATTTACGGAAGGAGCGGATGTTCATGAGTGAAAGATTGACGGCATTGGCCGCCAGGCTGCAGACAACAGCCGGGAGCGGATCAGCGATACCGTTTCCCACGTTTCCCGATCCGATTGTGGTTGAAACGGGGGCGCTCGATCACGTCAGCGGCTTCACGCAGCGGCGGGGCTACAAGCGGCTGTCGCTGGTCGCCGACGCCTTGACCTATGAGGCTGCAGGCCGAAGGCTGGAGCAGGCGCTGCTGGCAAGCGGCATAACGGTTGTGACGACGCTGGTACTACCGAATGCGCAGGGCGACGTCGTCGCGGACGAAGCATCGGTTGTGCAGGTGCTGCTTGACCTGAAGCCGCTTCAAGCCGAAGCTGTGCTTGCTGTCGGAGCAGGCACCTTGCACGATATTGCCCGCTACGCCGCTTACGTGTCCGGAGTGCCGTTCATTTCTGTACCGACTGCGCCGTCGGTAGACGGGTTTACGTCCAAGGGAGCGCCGCTGCTGATCCGTGGCGACAAAATTACGGTTGCGGCGATTGGACCGGAGGCGATTTTCGCCGATCTGGCGATTTTACGGCTGGCTCCCGCTGCGATGACGGCAGCCGGCTTCGGCGACATGCTGGGTAAATACACGTCGCTGTTCGACTGGAAATTCGGCCGGATCACCGCGGGGGAGCCGTATCTCGACGAAGTGGCTGCCATTACGGAGCAGGCGCTGCTGGCCTGCGTCAAGCATGCGGAGGAGATCGGCGGCCGGACGGAGCTGGGCCAGCGCGTGCTGATTGAAGCGCTGATCGAATCCGGGCTGGCGATGCTGGCGCTTGGACAGTCGCATCCGGCGTCCGGCGCAGAGCATCATTTGTCCCACGCGTGGGAGATGTCGTACATCCGCCAGGGCCGCCGCCAGCTGCTGCACGGGGCGAAGGTTGGCGTCGCCTGCGCGGAAATATCCGCCTATTACCACCGGCTGTGGAGTGAGGGATTATTTGCCGACCAGCCGTGGCATGAGGAAATCGGACGAGAGCTGGCGCTGGTCCCGGCGGCGGACGAGCTGCGGCGGCTGCTGAAGCAGGTCGGCGGGCCGACGACGCTGGAGCAGCTGGGCGTGGAGCGCGAGCTGTTCGAAGGCAGCCTGCGCGACGCGCACCGCATCCGGCTGAACCGCTGGACGCTGCTGCGGGCGATTAACGAGCGCTAGGCGAGTCTAGCGTTTCACGTATGGACGCGGGCCGGCCTGCGATGCGCGGCTCAGACGCGGCCGGTGCATTTTTTGCGGTAGTTCAGCGGCGAGATGCCTTCCTTCGACGAGAAGCAATGCGAGAAGTAGGAGATATAAGCAAAAACCTCGGAGTCCCTGTATGCGGGAAATCCGAGGTTTTGTGCGTTTGACCAGCTTGCCCTGCCTGTACGCAGATTTTGCACAGCTCATAGAGACGCCGCGGGGCGCTGTCCTGATGCAGCCGGACGAATGCTGACCCTGTTAAGCCGCTGTCCCTGAATGTATGTACAGGTCAGTCGCGAATTCCGCATTTTTTAGCGAGAATCGGCCATTGGGCGACAAAAAGCTCCTGCCAGCGGTCCTCCGGCAAAATGCTCAACCAGTTCGCAATCTGGTTCAGCCCCATTTCCTCCAATACTTGAATCGCGTACTCCTTCTCGCCGCGCACTTCCAATTGTTTCGTTGCCATCATGCCAAGCCAGCTCCCTCGCTTTGAAAAATATCCAACAAAACATATATATGCAGGTATTAGCCAACTTGACATTAAGTTTTGAAAAAAAGTGAAAATGAGCCGCAAACCGCTGCCATTGTCCGCTGAATCGCTTGTCAGGCTCCGCCAGCTCATGAGCCTTTCTCATGACGCAGCATGTCAATGGGTCTGCGAAGCGCTTTTCGTCCGGTATTGGCCGGGCGTCATACTTTCCTGCTTGCGGAAGGATCGAATGAAGTTTTGCGGATTCGTATACCGCAGCCGTTCGGCAATATCTTTGATCGGCATATCGGTTTCCGCCAGCCATTTCTTCGCCATATTAAACCGGTACATGATCAAATATTCGCTGAAGGAGTAATTCGTCTCCTTGCGGAAAATGCTGCTCAAATAGTTGGCATTATAATGCAGGCGCGAAGCGCATTCCTCCAGCGTCAGATCGGTGTCATAGTAGTGCTGAACAAGGTCGATCATCTTCTCGGAAATGTTGTGGTACTGCGCTTCCTGCCGGTCGCGGAAAATAATCACCATCGGCTGGATGACGCCTTGCCAGAACCAGTCTTCAATCTCGGAGGCGATGGACAGCTGGAACAGCTCTTCGAACAGAGAGCCCTGATTGGAACGGATTTGATGCATGCCGATGCCGGATTCCTGCATCGCAATAAGCAAATTGTTCAGCAGCCGGGCCAGCGGCACCTGATATTCCTGTGGGGTCAGCTCTACGGAAAAGACGGTGTGCAGCAGCTGCCTGAGCAGCTCGCGGGAGCGGTCCTTGTCGGCCAGCTTGATTGCGTCGAGCATTTCATTTTCTTGCTGCTTCGGATAATTCAGGTTCAAGTAATGGCGTCCGGCATCCATGTTGTCATACTGGATAATAATTCCTTCGCCGAGCTTGATCCGGTGCCGGAGCGCTTCCAAGCCTTCGCGGTAAGCGATCTGGACGGTCGAAAACGATTGAATCGGCAAGCTCATGCCGATACTCACCTGCAGGTTCAGGTAGCTGCCGATCTGCTGCTGCAGATGCTCTGTAATGGCATAGATCGCATTCCGGAACTGCTCGGGGTCCGTTTCATTGCTGCCAAGCAGGGTGACGACTGTCTGGTCGATCGTGACCGGCGCAAGCCGCTGCTCGGCAGGCACAAGCTCCTCGATAATGTTATGGATGGCAAACAGGAGCAAATCCAGATCGCGTCGCTCATAACGTGTATTGTCGATGGAATCAATTTGCAGGGTAATGACGATCATCGTCTGCCAGCGCTCGCTGCGGTCGCCGTAGCCGAACTGCTCCAGATTGTCCAGCAGCTCGCTTTGCTTGACCTTGCCCTGAAACAGCTTGAACAGGAAAAAGGTGCGAACCTGATGAACATGCTGCCGCACTTCCTTTTCCAGCTGCGACTTGGACTGGAACAGATGCGTGACCTGCTCGCCGATCAGCTGGAACTCATTGGAGCCGCGGCTGCGCTTGTCCTGAATGCGCCCGCCGATCTGATTCAGCAGCACCTGGATTGGCGAATACATCCGCCGCGAGCCGATCCAGGCGAGCAGCATGGATAGCAGCAGCATCAGCAAGCACACATAAAAGGTATACAGACCGATTTTGCCCGATTGCGCGGTCAGGCTGTCGATGGAGGTCAACGACAAGTAGGTCCAGCCGGTCAGCTGCGAGCGCAGAAACGTGGCGGAATACGGCTTATTTGCCATCTCCGTCTTGAATTGGCCCGATTCGCCTATCATTTGCTGCTGATCGTCAAGCCCGACCTCCTGCAGTGTTTTGCCGATCAGCGCGTGCTCCGGATGAAGCAGGATCAGGCCGTTTTCGTCCAAAATAATAATGGCTGTCGAAGCATCCTCGGTGGACGGCATGAAGTCCTGCAGGCTGCAGGCCGGGATGTTGGCAATCGCGAGGCCCAATTTTTCGAGGCCGGTGGTCGGCAGCTTTTTAACAAGGCTGATCGTATAGTCGCAAGAAAGGCTTTTGGCGTTTTCCTCGCTGTAAAACCAGGAGGCGGGTGTGAGCATCCAGGGCGTTTGATCCTGAATATCCATCAAGCCTTCAAGCTGCTGGCGATAGGCGTAAGTGTCCAGCCGGTACAGCCCGGAGTTTTTGATCATCCAGTTCTGCTGCTGGTTCAGCAGCACGACATCTTCGACCCGCGTATCGAATGACTGCATGTAGCGGATTTCCTTGCGCAAGTCGTCATAGGTCATGAAATCGGTTACATCGAGCCTGGTATTCAAAGCCTTCTTGAGTACGGTTGAATTTAATACCTGATTAAGGGTATGGTTGACAGTTGTAAGTTTGTGCTCTACATTTGTATTGATTTGGTGAATAAGCTGCATGCTTCCCATGCTGGCGTTTTTCTGAATCTCGTTGGAAGAGGTTACATAAGCAAAAGCGCCGATGAATAATACGGGAAGTGTGCTCAGCAGAAACCCGAACAAAGTCATTTTGCTTAGAAAGCTAAGGGAGCGCATCGGAAGTACACCTCACGTTAGGAATCCTGGTCAAAAGCCGTATAATCCATTGTAGTAAACCCGGTGTTTGGCAGCAATAATCATCGGAGATGTCCAATAATCATCTTGTTGGATTATGGTCTAAATGACATTATGACGTAAATGATTGGCTTACACAAGGGAGGTTCAGTGGACATGCCGAGAAAAAAGTTGGTGCCCCAGGCGGCGACTCGCCTGACCGTTATCATCCTGCTGATGGTAGCGATGATCATCGGAGGCTGCAGCGACAAGCTTGCACCGGCGGACAAGCAGACGCAAGCTGACCGCCCGGTCGTATCCATTATGGCCCCGCTGCATTTTCCCCATTCGCCCAAGCAGGAGCTGATCGGCGAGATTGAGCGGCTGACCGGAACGAAGCTGGAAGTCGAATGGGTGTCCGATGGCATCTATACAGACAAGATGAATACTGCGCTGACGACCAACTCGATGAAAAAGGTAACCTATGTCAAGTATACGGATTATTTGCTGCTGAAAAGCGCTGTTCGCTCCGGCTCGTTTTGGGAGATCGGACCGTATCTGGAGCAGTATCCGAACCTGATGCATTTAGATAAGGAAATTCTTCAGCAGTCGGCGGTTGACGGCAAGGTATACGGGCTGTACACGGAGCGGCCGTCCTCGCGGCAAGGCATTATTATTCGCGAGGATTGGCTGGACAAGCTTCAGCTCGCCAAGCCGCGGACGATCCAGGAGCTGTACGAGGTGCTGCGCCGATTTACGAACGATGATCCTGACGGCAACGGGAAAAACGATACGATTGGCTTGACCGACCGCAATGATCTTGTGTTTGGCGCATTCAAAACGTTAAGCTCTTACTTCGGCGCGCCGAATAACTGGATGGTTGCGAATAACCAGCTTGTGCCTGAGTTTGAGACGAAGGCGTACATGGATACGATGAATTTTGTGAAAAAGCTTTATGACGAGAAGCTGATTAATCGCGATTTTGCCGTGACAAGCAAGGAGGTACAGCGTGATCAGTTTATCCGCGGCTACGCGGGCGTGTATATCGGCAGCATGACCGATGTGCAGCGTCTGTCCGACGAGGCCCGAGCGATCAATCCGAAGGCCAGATTTGCGCTGGTGAACCGGATTGAAGGTCCGAGCGGTTACCGCGTCTGGTCGATTCCGAATTACAGCGCCTTGTATTTGTTCTCCAAAAAAGCGATCAAGACGGAAGAAGAGCTGAAGGCGATGCTGGCTTTTTTCGACCGGACCATGGATAAGGACGTAGCAAATCTGATGCATTATGGGGTGCAGGACGTCCATTATAAGCTGGAAAACGGCCACGTTGTGCTGCCGGAGGAAACCTCCCAGCTGCGGGCGTCGGAGGTCAACGCTTTTTATGTGCTGATGATTGCTGATTTGAACAATCCGAATGTCATCGAGGTGACCAAAAACGCCTCGCTAACCGAGCAGGCCGAGCAGTTGGTGAAAGATAACGAGAAATTTGTCGTTCACGACCCGATGGTCGGTGTCGAATCGAAAACTTATGATGAAAAAAGTATGGAGCTGTACAAAATTGTTTCGGACGCCACGTATAATTATGTGCTCGGTCATCTGAACGAGGCTGGATTCCGCCAGGAAATCGACAAGTGGAAGCGAAGCGGCGGCCAGCGGGTGATGGACGAATATACGCAGGCGTACTTTAAAGCAAGCAGCAAGAAGTGACGAACAACAGCCGTCGGGCCTTATGCCCGGCGGTTTTTTTGCATGTTCGAGGCCAGGTGTCATCTTCCTTCGGGACTAATCATTATCCCAGATTACTGTGGCTGCAAGCGCTGCGGAACAAATGATTGTAGCCGTAATTTGTACGGTAGCGTACGGTTATAGAGGCGGCGGCAGGCAAACATAATCAAGCCGCAGTGCAGCATGTCGAAGCTTGGCAAACGGCTAAAAGCGTGAGGTACGCTAAGCCAAAGCGTCTGTAGATGAGCCGTCGTGACACAATGCGCAGCTCCAGCTTGCATGAAGTGATTGAAGCACCTGTGCCAAGCGGACGCATTGTCCAAAGAAAATCGTGTAACAAAGCTTGCAGCAAATCAATTGTGGAGGTCGAGATTTCAATGACAAAGAAAAAGATGTTCGCTTCTCTGAGCGTTTTGCTCGCTTCAAGTTTGACATTGGCCGCGTGTGGAGGCGGCGCAGATAAGGCGCCTGCGGCCGGAGGGGACGCCGCAAGCCCGAATGAAGCCGCCAAGCCGGCTGAGTTCACAATTATGTCTCCGTTAAATACAGCGGAGTCGCCGACAGACACGGTTAAGAAAGAGCTGGAGCGTCTGACGAATACGAAGCTCAAGTATCAATTTTTCCCGGCTGACACCTACGAAGAAAAGCTGAACGCCACATTGGCGACAGGCGCGCTGCCGGAAGTCGTATACCTGAAAAACCAGGCGACGTTCATTACGATGAAGTCGGCGATCCGCGACGGCCAGTTCTGGGAAATCGGCCCTTTTCTGAAGGATTATCCGAATCTGAGCAAGATGAAGCCGGATGTGTTGAACAACACCAAGGTAGACGGCAAGCTGTACTCGCTGTATCGCGGCGTTGACTTGACTCGCCAAGGCATTATTTACCGGAAGGACTGGGCTGACAAGCTGGGCTTGAAGGCGCCGGAAACGACAGAAGATTTGTATGCAATGATGAAAGCATTTGCTGAGAAGGACCCTGACGGCAACGGCAAAAACGATACAATCGGCGTCGCTGACCGTAACGATCTCGTCTATGGCGCGTTCAAAACAGTCGGAGCTTGGCTGGGCGTACCTAACAACTGGGGCGTGAAGGACGGCAAGCTGCAGCCTGAGTTCGCCTTCCCTGAATACATCGCTACGATGGACTACTTCAAGAAGCTGCGCGATGAAGGCTTGATCAATAAAGATTTCGCGGCTACAAGCAAAACGGATCAGGTCAAGCTGTTCACGAACGGCACAGCGGGTATGTATATCGGCGCGATGACCGATGTCGAAACGCTGCATAAGGATGTCATCAAAAACGTACCGACGGCCGTTATTGATGTTCACAGCATGGTGAAAGGCCCAACTGGCAAATATGCGGCATGGGCGCTGCCTGGCTACGCAAACGTTGTGCTGTTCTCCAAGTCAGCTATCAAGGACGAGGCAAAGCTGAGATCTATCCTTGCTTTCTATGACAAGATGATGACGCCGGAAGTAGCTAACGTTGCTTTCTGGGGCATCAAGGATGTTCACTACACTGTCGAAAACAATAAAGCGAAAAAAGTAGACAACAAAGAGCTGATTGAGCGCGAAGTGAAGCCGTTCACAGACGGCGCGATCGGCGACGACGACACGACTGGCCGTTATGTTGGATTGTCCACGCTGCCAGGCCGGGTTAAAGCCGATGAGCTGAAGCTTGAAAACCAAAAGTATGCGGTTAACGATCCGACCGCTGCTCTGGAATCCAAAACGAACTTGGAAAAAGGCGTGCAGCTGCAAGAGCTGATCAAGGATGCGACATACCAGTACATCTACGGCAAGCTGGACAAAGCCGGCTTCGAGAAAGCTGTTGAGAACTGGAAAAGCCGTGGAGGAAACCAAATCATCGAAGAATTCAACGCTGTTTACAAAAAATAACCGGTTGTAGTCTCACTCCGGGAAAGGGCGCCGTCCTTGTGCGGCGGCCCTTCCCGAACAACTACCTCCCGGAAAGGAAGATATGAGATGCAAGAAGCGCATGTGCAGCCCAGATCGACAACGGCGCGTCGGGGCAGCGAGCTGAACAGACGCCTGTGGAAAAACAAATGGATTTACGTCATGTTGTTGCCGGGAGTGCTGTACTTTCTGATTTTCAAATATATCCCGATGTACGGGCTCATTATTTCCTTTCAGGACTATAAGCCGTTTAAGGGGATGACTGGCAGCGAATGGGTCGGCCTCAAGCATTTTGAACGGTTGTTCACCGAGCCTGATTTTCTGAATATTTTGGGCAATACGTTGATTTTGTTCGGGATGAACCTGCTGTTTTATTTCCCGATTCCGATTATTCTTGCGCTGATGCTCAATGAAGTCCGGATTGAATTGTTCAAGAAAACGGTGCAGACGCTCGTGTATTTGCCTCACTTTATGTCGTGGGTCATCATCGTGTCCATCAGCTTCGTCATGCTGACGATGGATGGCGGTATTATCAATGAATTGCTGAAGTTTTTCGGCTTTTCGGAAGTAAACTTTTTGTTAAGCCCGGAATGGTTCCGACCGACTTACATTCTCCAAGTCATCTGGAGAGAAGCGGGCTGGGGAACAATCATTTATTTGGCGGCGATTGCTTCAATCGACCCGCAGTTGTATGAAGCGGCCCGTATGGACGGCGCAGGACGCCTGAGACAGGTTTGGCATATTACGTTGCCTGCGATTCGCAGCGTTATTATTGTCTTGCTGATATTGAAAATTGGCGATGTTCTTGAGCTTGGGTTCGAGCATGTGTACTTGCTCTTGAATTCCATGAACCGCAATGTGGCCGAGATCATTGATACGTACGTATATACGGCAGGTCTGAGACAAGGTCAATTCAGCTACAGCGCCGCGATTGGTTTCTTCAAATCGTTGATTGGTCTGATTCTGGTCATGGCCGCCAACCGGCTCGCCAAAAAAATGGGCGAAGACGGCGTTTACTAATTGCCAGCCGCTTGAATCTGCTTTTGAGTAAAAAGCTGAGAATATGCTTACGAAGTGGCTTTTCTGCGAAAAGCCTGGAGAATACGCTTACGAAGTGGCCTTCCGAATGGAAAGCCTGGGAGGAGTCAAACCATCATGGTAGAAGACAGAACATTAGGCGGGCGATTGTTTAACGGAATCAACATCGTGCTGCTGGCGATTATCGGTCTTGTGACGGTGCTGCCGTTTGTTCACGTTGTCGCGGGTTCATTTACGACAAGCGCAGAGCTTGCGGTTCGGAAGTTCGTGCTCATTCCGACTGACTGGAGTCTGGAGGCGTACAAGTTTATTTTCTCGACCAATACGATCTTCAAGGCAATGGGTGTGTCGATTGGCGTTACCCTTGTCGGTACCTGCTTCAGTATGTTCGTAACCGCGCTGATGGCATATGCGCTATCGCGTAAGGATCTGGACGGGCGGAATGTTGTCATGTTTCTCGTCGTCTTTACGATGCTGTTCAGCGGCGGGCTTATTCCGACCTTCCTTGTGGTGAAGGAGCTTGGATTGATTGACACGTACGCGTCCTTGATTTTGCCGACGGCGATCAGCGCGTTTAACTTGATCATCCTGAAAAACTTTTTTCAGAACGTGCCGGAAGGGCTTGAGGAGTCCGCTAAAATTGACGGCTGCAACGATTGGGGGATTTTGTTCCGGATCGTGCTGCCGCTGTCGATGCCCGCGATTGCAACGATCTCGCTGTTCTATGCGGTTACGTATTGGAACACTTACATGAGCGCTATTTTGTATCTGAATGAAAGCGCGATGTGGCCAATTCAAGTGCTGCTGCGTCAAATCGTTGTCCTTGCAAGCGGTATGGACTATGACACGTCCTTGGACAATTCGGTTCCTCCACCCGAGCAATCGGTTAAAATGGCGGTTATCGTGGTTGCTACGCTGCCGATCATTATCGTGTATCCGTTCCTGCAGAAGCATTTTGCCAAAGGCGCGATGCTTGGCTCGATCAAAGGCTGATCAAACATGGACGCGTGCCAGCAAGCCTGGACCAATTGGACAGGCTGCGCTTGCTACGCGGCTGCAACCTGCACGCACAGACAGTGCCGCCTGCCTCCAAGCAGGCGGCACTGTCTGTGCGCCGTTACGCTAAAAGCTGCTGGAGGACGGCTGACAGGCGTGCTCTCATGCGAGCATGGACTTACCAAAGATTTGCAAAGTAGATTTGCAAAATAGATTGGCAAACGACTATCATAATTAGGTAACCCGTCCGAATAGCGAATGGATTTTGCATGACACCGAGGTTTTGTCATCGCCTTGGGTTTACGATGCAACCTCGTTCGACTTGACGGCGGATGAAAGGAGACAGACAAATCAAATGGCAATTCATCACATTACGGCTCACGGCGCAGTCGGCGACGGCGTGACTGACAACACGGCTGCGATTGCAGCAGCGATTGAGGCATGCGCGAGCGCGGGGGGCGGCACTGTTTACGTACCGGCAGGTACTTATATTACCGGGCCGATCCAGCTGCAAAGCTTTATGACGCTTTATCTGGAGGCAGGCGCAACGCTGCGGTTCTCCGACCGATTCGATGACTACGCGCCGGCGTTCACCCGCTGGTCGGGGTACGAGTGCTACGGCTACGCGCCGCTGATCTATGGTTATAAGCTGGAGCGGGTTTCGATTAAGGGAGAAGGCGTCATTGACGGGCAAGGTCAGGCATGGTGGAACGCCTATCGGGAACTGAAGCAGGGGCGGTTGCCGGAGTCCGTTCATCGCCTGGAGCTGGTTGAGCGAAATCGCAAGTTGACCGAAACGACTAAAAGCAATATTGTAGAGTGGGATTCCCAATTTTTACGGCCGCCGCTTCTGCAGCTGCTGGATTGCCGATTTGTCGTGCTTGAAGGCATCACGCTGCAAAACTCACCGTTCTGGAACACGCATCTCGTCTACTGCGATGAGGTGAACGTGCGCGGTGTAACCTTCCGCAACCCGTCCAACACGCCGAATGGCGACGGATTCGATGTGGACTCATGCTCCAGCGTTCACATCTCCGATTGCCACTTCGATGTTGGCGACGATTGCCTGTGTCTGAAATCCGGCATCGACGAGGATGGACGGCGGGTCGGACGCCCGACGGAGCACGTCACGGTAACGAACTGCACGATGCTGCACGGGCATGGCGGCGTAGTTCTGGGCAGCGAGACGGCTGGCGGCATCCGCGATGTGACGATTTCGAACTGCGTGTTCATCGGCACGGATCGCGGCATTCGGGTGAAAACAAACCGGGCGCGCGGCGGCGGCGTGGAAAATGTGAGAATTAACAACATTTTTATGAAAGATGTGTTGTGCCCGCTGGCGGTTAACGCCTTCTACAAGCATGGCGTGGATGAAAGCAATCCGTTGATGACAAGCCCTGACAAGGTGCCGGTTACAGACGGAACGCCGGTTGTCCGCGGCTTGCACATCAGCGATGTGACGGCGCTTAATGCCCGCGCAGCTGCTGCATTCATTTACGGCTTGCCGGAGCAGCCGATTGAGGATGTGGTGCTCAGCCATATAACGATCGAAATGACGTCGGACCCAAGCGAGCTGGGCGGCGAGCCGGACATGGTGGCCGAGGAGCTGGTCATGGCTGGCGAAGGAATGCTGTGCAAACATGTGCGAGGACTGGAGCTGCACCGGGTACGGATTGAGACGCGTCAAGGTCCGGCGCTGCGGCTGGAGCAGGTTGAGGACGCCGTTGTGGACGGGCTGACACGTCGGCATAAGCATGCTGATACGCCGCTGCTGGTCGAACAAGCGACCACTTGGAGCGGTGAATAAGAAAATTCGTGCAAAATATGCGTAAAAAAACGAAATTTCAGCATGAAATGAAAAGAAATCACATCAATATTGCGGTATACTATGTTCATGATCGAAACGAGGTGGCTAAACAATGTCCAAACCATTTTTAGATGATAACTTCTTGTTAACCAATGAAGTGGCTGTACGTTTGTACCATGACTACGCCAAGGACATGCCGATTATTGATTACCATTGTCACTTGAGCCCGCAAGAAATTTATGAAAACAAATCGTTCAAGACGTTGACGGAAGCCTGGCTGTATGGCGACCATTACAAATGGAGAGCGATGCGCTCGAATGGCGTGCCTGAGGAGTTTGTAACCGGCGGTCCGGATGTAAGCGACTATGATCGTTTCCTCGCATTCGCGAAAACCGTCCCGCAGACGCTCGGCAATCCGCTGTACCACTGGTCGCACCTGGAGCTGCAGCGTTTCTTCGGCGTACACGAGCTGATCAACGAGCAAAATGCGCCAATCATCTGGGAGAAGGTTAACGCTCAACTGGAAGCCGGAGGTTTTTCCGCACGCGATCTGATCGTCAAGTCCAACGTCAAGGTTATCTGCACGACGGATGATCCGACAGATTCGTTGGAATATCATGTGAAAATCCGTGAGCTGTCTGATTTCGATGTGAAGGTGCTGCCTTCGTTCCGTCCTGATAAAGGGCTGGAGATCAACCGGGAAACGTATCTGCCATGGGTGAAAAAGCTGGGTGAAGTGTCCGGTTTGCCAGTCGACAACTACGATCAGTTCCTGCAGGCGCTTGATTCACGCATTACATTTTTCCATGAAGCGGGCGGTCGCGTGTCTGACCATGCTCTTGACTATGTGCCTTATGCACACGTGTCCAAAGATCAGGCGGCGGCGATTTACGCCAAAGCGCTGGCCGGAGAGCCTGTTAGCTTAGAAGAAGAAAAGCAGTACAAAACGTATACCCTGCTGTTCCTGGGCCGTGCTTATGCGAAGCTTGGCTGGGCAATGCAGCTTCATATCAACGCAGCCCGCAACAACAGCTCCCGTATGTTCCGTACGCTCGGTCCTGACACGGGCTTTGACTCGATCAATGACAGCGATCTCGCTTATCCGCTTACGAAGCTGCTTGACGCGCTGGATTCCGACGATTCGCTGCCGCGTACGATCTTGTACTCGCTTAATCCTAAGGACAACTATGTGCTGGGCACGCTGATCGGCTGCTTCCAGGGCGGAGGCATTCCGGGCAAAATCCAGCTTGGCTCTGCCTGGTGGTTCCTCGATACGAAGGAAGGCATGCTGTGGCAGATGAATGCACTCGCAAATCTTGGCCTGCTCGGCCGCTTTGTCGGCATGCTGACCGATTCGCGCAGCTTCCTGTCCTACACGCGTCATGAATATTTCCGCCGTATTTTGTGCAACTTGATCGGCGAATGGGTCGTTCAGGGCGAAGCTCCGCATGATTTGGAGCTGCTCGGCGATATGGTGCGCAACATTTCGTATAACAACGCAGACGGCTATTTCAACTTTTAAGCGACGATTAGTTTCCGAACAGGAAGGGATGGAATTTAAATGTTAACTTATCAATCCGTAATCGAGCAGGTTAAAGCAGGACAAGCGGTTGAGGCTTCCCCATTTGTGAAGGTGTATCCAAAATCATTGACAGAGCTGGACGGCGCGACATTGCTGATGGTTCGTACTGAAGCAGGCAAACGCCTGCTTGCAATCGGCGACGGCCCGATTGTGGGCGAGCTGGACGGAGAGCCGACTGAAGGCGGCAAGCTGGCCCCGCTGACGCACGCTAACCGTTTGGTCCTGAACCGCTACTTGCCGTACACGGCTCCGCAAGCGTTTGGTACGCAAATTTCGACCTTTGGTCTGGGTGATCGTCTCGGCATCGCCAGCCCTGGACATATCCGTACCGTGCTTGGCAAAGATGTGCGTCCGATTCTGGCGCAGCAAAGTATCCGTGAGCTTGCGCTGACGGGCCGCACGTACGAAGACGTGCTGGATGCAGCTTGCTACGCGGCGTTCCAGGAAGGCTACCGCGACGGCTTCGGCGCCGACGGCGACCACTTGAAAAAAGAAGAAGATATTGAATATGCGCTGCGTCTCGGCTTCACGATGCTGACGCTGGATTGCTCCGAAAACATTGACAACACGATCGCTCCATTGTCGGCAGCCGAGCTGGAAGAGCGCTTCGCGAAGCTTCCAGAAGATGTTCGTCAAGGCTACGAAGCGCGGTACTTGTCGAACTCTCCGCAAATTGAAGGCGCAGCGTTGAACTTTACGCGTGAGGAGCTTGTCCGCGACGTACTGATTTACCATGAGGCGATTAACTTCATGGAGCGCATCTACCGCAAATATATCGAACAGCTGAACGGTGCAGTTGACTTCGAAATTTCGATCGACGAAACCGAAACGCCGACATCGCCGGAAGCGCACTTCCTCGTTGCAAACGAGTTGTACCTGCGCGGCATCAAAATGTTCAGCATGGCGCCGCGTTTCTGCGGCGAGTTCCAAAAAGGAATCGACTACATCGGCGACATCGCGCAATTCGAGCGCGAGCTGCAGGCTCATGCCGCGATTGCTGACCATTTCGGCTACAAGCTGAGCATTCACTCCGGCAGCGACAAGTTCAGCGTGTTCCAACTGGTCGGCAAGTACACGAAGGGCCGCTTCCATGTTAAAACAGCTGGTACGAACTGGCTGGAAGCCGTTCGCGTCATTGCCAAGGTTGCGCCTTCCCTGTACCGCCGGATGCACCAGCATGCGCTGGATCATTTCGAAGAGGCAACGGCTTACTACCATGTAACGACAGATATCAGCGCGATTCGTCCGCTGGCTGAAACGAGCGACGCTGAGCTGCCTGAGTACATGAACGAAAACAACGCACGTCAGCTGCTGCACATCACGTACGGCATTTTGCTGCAAGCGAAGGACGAAAACGGCGGCAAGCTGTTCGCCGACGAGTTCTTTGCTACGCTGACCGAATATGAAGAGCAATACGCTGAGGGTTTGGGCGTGCATATCGGCAAGCATTTGTCCCTGCTGGGTAAATAAGCATTACTTGGATCAAGAGCCTATGATTCATCCTTTCCATCTACAAGCTGTTCTTCACGCACCTGTTGCGTGGGGGGCAGCTTTTTGCATGACGCTCCAATGGATCAACGGCCGAAGCAGAAGCCTGGCTCAGATGTGAAAGGAGCGCAGGACGGTTGGAGGAACCGCAGAATAATGGATGAGCGCAGCGGTCGCCCATGTACTTCTGTCGAGCTTTCGTATATGATAGGAGGCAGCGACTTTTCGCAAGGCTTTGGCTGCGTGAAGGTTGGAATGGGACGAATAAGGGAGATCACATGAATTTTAAGGACTTGAACATTATACCGCCGATTTTGAAAGCACTGGAGCAGGAAAACTATACGAAGCCGACACCGATTCAGGAGCAGGCGATTCCGCCGGTGCTGGCCGGTCGCGACTTGCTCGGCTGTGCCCAGACGGGAACGGGCAAGACGGCGGCGTTTGCCGTGCCGATTTTGCAGCTGCTCAGCCAAAAGCAGGGGGCAAAGCCGGGTAAACGCCACATCCGTTCCTTGATTTTGACGCCGACGCGCGAGCTGGCGATTCAAATTTACGATAACTTGCAGGCATACGGCCGCCATACCTCGCTGCGCAGCAACGTCATCTTCGGCGGTGTGTCGCAGAAGCCGCAGGAGACGGTGCTTAAACAGGGCGTCGACATTTTGGTGGCGACGCCGGGACGGCTTATTGATTTGATGAATCAAGGCTTCGTTGATTTGCAGCATTTGCAGATTTTCGTGCTGGATGAAGCCGATCGGATGCTGGATATGGGCTTTATTCACGATGTCAAACGGATCGTAGCGAAAATCCCGAGCAAAAAACAGACGCTGCTGTTTTCCGCGACGATGCCGCCTGAAATTGCCCAGATGGTCAAGACGATTTTGGTCGATCCGGTCAAGGTGGAAATTACGCCTGTGTCCTCAACGGTGGAAAAAATTGCCCAGTCCGTTTATTTTGTGGACAAGGACAACAAGCAGAAGCTGCTGATTCATCTGCTGGAGGACAAGTCGATTTCCTCGGTGCTTGTCTTTACGCGTACGAAGCATGGCGCTGACCGGGTTGTGCGTGATCTGGCGCGGGCGGGCATCAGCGCGCAGGCGATTCACGGCAATAAATCGCAAAACGCAAGACAAGCCGCGCTTGGCAATTTCAAAAACGGTACGACCCGCGTGCTTGTCGCAACGGATATTGCAGCGCGAGGTATCGACATCGACGAGCTGGCGCATGTGATTAACTTTAATCTGCCGAATATTCCGGAAACGTACGTTCACCGGATCGGCCGCACCGGGCGGGCGGGACTCAGCGGTACAGCGATTTCGTTTTGCGACTTTGAAGAAAAGGCTTATCTCAAGGACATCGAGAAGGTCATCGGCAAAACGGTCCCGGTCGTACGCGAGCATCCGTATCCGATGCTGGTCACAACGAAGCCGCCTGAAGCGGCGGCGCCTGCAGGCCGACAGTCCCCGCGACAAGGGCAGGGGAAGCCAAGACAAGGAGCGTCCGGCGGTCAGGGACGTCATCAGGCGGCAGTTGGCGCTAAAGCCGGCAGTACGGGTAAGCCCGGCAGCAGGCAGGGAAGCCGGACAGGTACGCCGGGCGGCGCGGGGTCTTCATTTGCGGCGAACCGGCCCAAGGCCAGAGGCAAGTCGTAAGCGGCCGGGCAGGCGACTGGTCCAAGCGTCGTACATTCAACTTACAGGCTGAGGATGGCGCGTAGTAACGTTCCAGCCTTGGACAAGCGCAAAGAGCCTAGCAAGCGTAGGCAAAGCACAAGCCTGAGCAAGCACAGGCAAGGCACAAAGCCTAGCAAGCGCAGGCAAGGCGAAAAAGCCGCAAGGACCGTTGGTCTTTGCGGCTTTTTCTGCTGGGCGTGAAGCTGGAACTGACTGGCTTAGTGGTTAACGGTTATCTACACGCTCGGGATATAGATCATGATTCATAAGCCGGTAGTCGGCCATTTGTTCGTATTTCGTGCCGGGCGCGCCCCAATTGCAGTATGGATCAATCGAGATGCCGCCGCGCGGCGTAAATTTGCCCCAAACCTCAATATATCGCGGCTGCATCAAGGCGATCAAATCATTCATAATAATGTTCATACAGTCTTCATGAAAATCGCCGTGGTTGCGGAAGCTGAATAAATACAGCTTTAGCGATTTGCTTTCGACCATGCGCCGGTCCGGAATATAGGAAATATAAAGCGTGGCAAAATCCGGCTGTCCGGTCATCGGGCACAGGCTGGTAAATTCGGGACAATTAAATTTGACGAAATAGTCGCGGTTCGGGTGTTTGTTGTCGAACGCTTCCAGAATGTCTGGCGCATATTGAAACCGGTAATCGGTTCCTTGACTGCCGAGCTGGGTAATGCCGTGCAGTTCTTGTTCGGTTCTTCCTGTCATGGTCGTCATTGCTCCTTGTCATCGTTGTCAGCAGCAGCGCAAGGCGTCGCTTGCGGGGATCAACAGGCAACAGGCCTGCAGCTTTGCACAGAAAATACGGTCTGCCGCCGATAGCCTGTGCATGCTGCCGACCTGTCCATGGTTTGCGATATGGCTCAGACGCCTTTTTTGTTGCCCCATACCCAGGTGTGCAATTGGGGCAGCACATGAACCTGCTTTAGCTGGCGGTGGGACATCACCTGGTCGATCAGCCACTGGTACCGTTGCAGCAAGTAAGGCAGCAGCCGCTCGCTCGCCGTCTCCTGCAGCTGTGCGTTGCCCGCTTGCACGTAAAATGGAACCTGCGGATACCGTTCATGCACCTCCGCGGCAAATTGCAGATCGGTTTCGTCGAAAACGACGACCTTGAGACTGAGCTCCCGTCCGGAGTCCAGCAGCCGTGCGACGATGTCATCCAGCATCGGCCAGTTGGGGGTCATACCGGAGCTGGGCGGCTTCGGCGACAAGGTCAGGTCGTCGATGTGCAGAAACCAGTCCTGCCAGCGGCTGCCCTGCGTCTCCAGCGCAACGGCGACGCCCTGCGCATGCAGCAGCTCGACGAGCGAGCCGAGCTGCGGGAGGAGTGCCGGATTGCCGCCGGATAAGGTCACATGGGCGAACGTGTCTCCGCCGATGGCCTGCAGCTCGGCGACGATGTCCGCCGCCGTCAGCCAGCGGATGTCAGCTTTGCCGCTGCCGTCCCATGTAAAGGCGGAATCGCACCACGCACAGCTGTAATCGCAACCGGCTGTCCGGACAAACATCGTCTTCCGGCCGATGACGCGGCCTTCGCCTTGGACGGTCGGTCCAAATATTTCCAGCACCGGAATCCGCGTTTCGCGCTTCGGATCAAGCATCCGCGCCACCTGCCTTGGGCCGGTAAATGCAATAGCTGGTCGGCGTTTCACGGACATACACCTGCAGACAACGCGGGCGGTTGACCGTCTGATCCAGATAACGCTGCACCAGCTCGGCGATCGTCCGGGCGACGACCTCGGTCGTCGGAAACCGGTCCGGCTGCTGCTCGCTGAAGCTGTCGGTGTCGTCGTTAAGCACCGTATGATCGAACCGTCCGTGAATAAGCTGCTTGAGTGCGGAGAAATTAACGAGGAAGCCGCATTCGTCCAGCGTGTCGCCCGCCACCGTGATATTGGCAAAGTACGTGTGGCCGTGCAGCTGCTGGCAGCGTCCGGCCAGCTCGGACGGCACGCGGTGCGCTGCGGCAAATTGCAGGTCCTTATTCAGCTCATAACTATAAGTATGGGGGACGGAAGGGTAGATTTGCTGAATCATTGCGCAGCCTCCTTTCCGTACGTCTGGATGGACGCCGCCATATAGTCATCCAGCCCCTGGCGCCGCAGCCTGCAGGCCGGGCATTGTCCGCAGCCGTCCGCGACGATGCCATTGTAGCAGGTAAGTGTCCGTTCCCGGACAAAGTCAAAGGCGCCGAGCTGGGCGGCCAGCTCCCACGTCTGCGCTTTGTTCAGCCACATCAGCGGCGTTTCCAGCACAAACGGGTAATCCATGGCCAAATTCAGCGTCACATTCAACGACTTCACAAAGACGTCACGGCAGTCCGGATACCCGCTGAAATCCGTCTCACAAACGCCGGTGACAATATGCCGCGCCCCAAGCTGCTTGGCGGCGACAGCGGCGAACGACAGAAACAGCAAGTTTCGTCCGTCCACAAAGGTCGTCGGCAGCGAGCCTTCCTGCTGTTCGACCGGAATTTCGGTTCGCGTCAGCGCGTTGGACGTAAGCTGCCCGAGCAGCGACATGTCCAGCACCCGGTGCGGGACGTTCAGCTCGCGGGCGATGTCGGAGGCCACCTCAATTTCCAGCCGGTGCCGCTGGCCGTAATCAAACGTAATCGCTTCAACAGCCGCATAACGCTGCTTGGCCCAGAACAGGCAGGTCGTGCTGTCCTGACCGCCGCTGAATACGACGATCGCTTTGTTTTCTTGCATGGTTATCATCTTCCTCTCAGGTTTGAGAAGAAAGAGATCCGGTCAGGCTTCTCTATGGGACTAAAGAATCGGCGCGAAACGGGGGACCCGCTTCGCGCCGAACGCAAAAACGACGATACCCGCAAGCAGGGTCATCGCTTTGACTTAGTTTTTTATAGAGGGAGTTCGCGAACCTCTCCCGGGCGGCACAGGTCCGCAGCCGGTATTCTTCTTTAGTTTTCTTGCGTATTGTACCACACATGCGGCGAGGAGTGAAGAGAGGTCAGTTTCTTCCAGTGCTTCTCGTCAAGGAATCCCGTTCTAAGCAGCTCTGGGACGATGGACTACGGGATGATGATGAAGCTACTCGATTTTCCCGCCGCGCCGTCGCCCCCGCCGCGTCAGGGCCTCATACGGGCATCCCAGCCTTGGCTCAGCTTGTCGGCTGCTTCGCTTTTTGCTGCATCCGATAGGAGCGGGCCGAGGTGCGGGTAATTTTTTTGAACGTCTTGCCGAAATGCGAGAAATTATCGAAGCCGACATTGGCGGCCACGTCGATGATTTTCAACTCCGTTTCCCGCAGCTGGCGTTGGGCTTCGCGAATCCGTGTCAGATTGAGGTAATCAATCAGCGTAAAGCCGGTCACTTCCTTAAACATCCGGCTCAAATAATACGGGCTGACGAAAAACTGCTCGGAAAGCATCGTCAAATGGATCGGTTCGGCGTAGTGCTGGTTCAGGAAGCGGACGACCTCGGATATTTTTTTGTGCATCGGGGTGGAGTAGGCGATATCGACCGGCGCATTTTGCTGCAAGAACCGGGCCGACAGCAGCAGCAGGTCAACAGCCGCATGGGAAACGTACAGCTCGTAGCCCACAGGCTTCGTCGTCAGCTCCTCGTCCAGCCGGTCGATATGATCCTCGATTAAGGACCGCTGCGCTTCCGGCAGCCGAAGCACCGGACTGTCCTGCTGGAACGGGCTGAGCAGCAGCTTCGATTGCTGTTCGCCCATCGCATGGATGAAGCGGTCGTCGAAGTGCAGAATGACGCGCTCATGACCGCCTGTGCCGGACTGCAGCGTTTTGTGCAGCTCGTATTTATTGATAAACACCAGGTCGCCCTGCTGAATCGGATACGAAGAATCCTTGATGAAGTACATTCGCTGGCCGGTACGCATGTAATAAATTTCGTAGTAAGGATGAAAATGATTGTCCGTCATACTGAACGCGGTGCTCCGTTTCGCGTATTCGACGTACAACGGGTCGGACATCCGGCCGAAGCTGATCGTTTGGATATCTCGCATGGCGGCACCTCTCTTCCTGTCATTAGTATAGCAAAATATGCGTGATTATCAAATATTCTAGCAGGAAATGAGCAGAAATACATTCTATATTGCGCTATGATGATAGGGAGAAACGAACAATTGAACTTTACGGAGGCGACAAGTCATGAGCGCTAAAAAAACCTATGTATTGGTCGGTTCAGGGGGACGCGCCGAGTTTTTCTATGCGGCAATTGCCACTCATTACAGAGAGACTTCACAGCTGCTTGCATTTTGCGATATCAACCAGACGCGGATGAATTATGCGAACAAAAAGCTGGTTGAAAAATACGATTATGAAGCCGTTGCTACGTACAAGTCGGAAGAGTTCGACAAAATGATCGCCGAGCACAAGCCGGATGCTGTCATTGTAACGAGCGTGGACCGGACGCACCACACCTATATTATTCGTGCACTGGAGCTTGGCTGCGACGTCATTACCGAGAAGCCGATGACCGTGGACGAAGACAAGTGCCAGGAAATTTTGGACGCGGTTGAGCGCACAGGCAAAAACGTTCGCGTTACGTTCAACTATCGTTACGCGCCGCACCATACGAAAGCTCGCGAGCTGATCGAGGACGGCGTGATCGGTCAAGTGACATCCGTTCATTTCGAATGGCTGCTGAACACCAAGCATGGCGCGGACTATTTCCGTCGCTGGCACCGGGACAAGCGCAACAGCGGCGGTCTGCTGGTCCATAAATCGACGCATCACTTCGACCTCGTTAACTTCTGGATCGGCTCCCAGCCGGAATCCGTATTCGCCTACGGCGACTTGCTGTTCTACGGCCGTGAAAACGCCGAAAACCGCGGCGAGACGAAGTTCTACGATCGCGCAACCGGCAATCCGAACGCGAAGGACGATCCGTTTGCGCTGCATCTGGATTCGAACCCGAACCTGAAGGCGATGTACCTGGACGCTGAGCATGAAGACGGCTACCGTCGCGACCAAAGCGTGTTCGGCGACGGCATCAACATCGAAGATACGATGGGCGTACTCGTCCGTTATAAAAATAAAGCGATCCTGACTTACTCGCTGAATGCTTATCTGCCATGGGAAGGCTACCGTATCGCCTTCAACGGCACGAAGGGCCGTCTGGAAATGTCGATCGTCGAGCAATCCTACGTCAACTCGGGCGGCGACAAGGCGCTTGAGGGCGCACTGCGCGGCAAAACGATGACCGTCTTCCCGATGTTCGACGCTCCGTATGATGTGGAAGTCGAGGAAGGCGTAGGCGGCCATGGCGGCGGCGACCCTGTGCTGCTGAACGATATTTTCGGCACACCGCTGGAAGACCGCTTCAACCGTGCGGCTGACCACGTGGACGGCGCGCGTTCGATTTTGACCGGTATTGCAGCGAACCGTGCGATCCGCACAGGGTTGCCGGTCCAAATTGACGATTTGGTGAAGTTCCACAAGTAAAGATTCACGGCAGCAGAAGCGATCTGCTTCCAGAAGCCATACAAATGCCAACCCCCGGAGCCTTGACGAGGCTTCGGGGGTTTTAAGCGCTGCTTACGTCCGCAGCCTGGCTTTAAAATGGACGACTGCGCTGTACAGCATTTTCCCTGCATTCGGGTCGAAAACGGCATGATGCTGAACGCTGCCGACCTGCAGCATCAGCGCCTTGTTGTTCGTAATTTGCTCATCAAGCTTGCGCTCCAGTGTACGCAAATCATACGCTTCGAAAAATTCCACCTTATCCTCAATCAAATCCAGCCTGAACTCCATCGCGCCTGTCTCCTTTATGGACGGTTGCCCTTACCCGGTTGTAGCTCCAGGATGCGGCCCTGTCGTTTTTCTTTATCCAGTATAGCGGAAGCAGCAAGAATTGGCGACGATCTCTCTCGGGATCAGGACGGTTGCCAATCCATCGGGTCAAGCGATGAATATGTTTTGGCGACGAAAGGAATAATGAGCGGAGAAAATTAGTACATCATCAACATTTTTCAAGCAGGAGGCGCTATCGTGCATTCGTTGGATTGGAGTCGCGGCTTAACGGAAATGACACTTGCTTTTCATATCTTGTTTGCCACAGTTGGGGTTGGGATACCGATCTTCATCTCGATCGCTGAATGGATAGGAATAAGGAAAAAAGACCAGCATTATTCACTGATGGCACGCCGTTGGACACGGGGCTTTGTCATTACCGTAGCAGTAGGTGTTGTTACTGGAACGTGTATCGGACTGCAGCTTAGCTTGCTATGGCCAGAGTTTATGCGGTTTGCTGGCAACGTGATCAGCCTGCCGCTTTTTTTGGAAACCTTTGCGTTTTTCTTTGAAGCCATTTTTCTTGGTATCTATTTGTATACGTGGAACCGCTTCTCCAATCCATATTTCCACTGGCTGTTAACCCTTCCGATCGTCATCGGATCATCTGCTTCCGCATTGTTTATCACAATGGTGAATGCTTTTATGAATACGCCACAAGGCTTTACATTCGAAAATGGCAAGCTGACCAATCTTGATCCGCTCGCGGCTATGCTTAATCCGGCGACGCCTTCCAAAGTAGCGCATGTATTGTCCTCCGCCTACTTAACGTCAGCCTTCGTTTTAGCCATGATTGCCGCCTTCTCAATGCTGAGAGGGCGCAAGCATGACTATTACAAAAAATCCATTCGGCTCAATATGTTGACGGGAGTGATTCTCGCGGCGGCTACGATTTGGATAGGGGATCTTTCGGCCAAGTTTCTAGCCGAAGCGCAGCCTGAAAAACTGGCTGCAGCTGAATGGCATTTTGAAACAGGCAGCCGGGCCCCGCTTATTATTGGAGGTCACTTGAATCCGGATACGAACGAGATCACTGGAGCGATCAAAATTCCTTGGGCGCTCAGTCTTCTGGCAACGCACGATCCAGACGGAAGTGTTGTGGGACTGAACGACTTTCCAAAGGATGAGAGGCCTCCATTGTATGTACATTATTTATTTGATGCTATGGTTAGCATCGGATTTTACTTGTTTGGTATTTCTGTTCTGTTCCTTATCCTGATCCGAATGAAGCGATGGAACGCCTATAATCGCTGGATGCTGTGGGGAATTTTTGCGGGGGGACCATTTTCTTTGCTTGCCATTGAGCTGGGCTGGTTTTATGCGGAAGTAGGCAGACAGCCATGGATTCTGAGGGGATACATGCGTGTGTCCGACGCGTCTACAACAAATCCGAATGTCGGCGCTGCGTTTTGGCTGTTCGCCGCTTTGTATCTCTTGCTAGGTATTGTTTGCCTGCTCGTGCTTAGTCGGCTGTTCCGCAATAAACCGGCGGAGCTTGAGCTTGAAGAACGCCGGATTATTTTATAGGAGGACCTGGACATGACGCTTGATCAGCTTGGCATCACGATTCTCTGGATTTTCCTGTACGGCTACTTAATTGTGGCATCCATCGATTTCGGTGCCGGGTTTTACGCTTACTATGGCAAGGTAATCGGAATCGAAACCGTTATTGGACCTGTGATCTCGCGTTATTTGTCTCCGGTTTGGGAAGTGACGAATGTATTTCTTGTCTTCTTTTTCGTCGGGATCATCGGTTTTTTTCCGGAAACCGCCTATTATTACGGAACGGCCTTGCTGATCCCTGGAAGCATTGCGCTCGTTCTGCTCGCTGTCCGTGGATCCTTCTATGCGTTCGCCAACTATGGCGCCAAGAAAAGCAACGTTTATCTATTTGCATATGGGGCGACGGGACTGCTAATACCAGCAGCCCTATCGACCGTGTTTACCATTTCGGAGGGCGGTTTTTTGTCTGTCGGCGAAAATAACGTTACACTACTCATGGAAGAACTGTTTTTTAGCGCCTATTCTTGGGCGGTCGTGCTTCTTGCCATTTCGAGTGTTCTATTTATCAGCTCGACCTTCCTGACGTATTACGCTGATCATGCGGAAGATCGGAGAGCACTTGAATGGCTTCGCTCATTTGCTTTATGGGGAGGGATACCGACGATCATTTCCAGCCTCTTCGTCTTTATTGCGCTCCGTAATCACAATCGGGAGCATTTCGAAAATACGCTCGAGGTTTGGTGGCTGTTTGGTCTGTCACTGGCAAGCTTTATGATGGCCGTCTGGATGATTTGGCGTCGGAAGAACTACGGCGCAGCATTTGTGATGGTTATGCTGCAGTTTGCATGTGCTTTTTTCGGCTACGGGCTGTCGCATCTGCCTTATTTGCTTTACCCGAATTTGACGCTGTCCAGCAGTGTCACAAACCCGACTATGGGGCGGGCGTTAGTCGTATCCTTTGTTGCGGGACTCGTACTCTTGATTCCGGCGCTTATCCTGCTGCTCAGACTGTTTTTATTTAATGCCAAGTATGTGAAGGGAGAAACCTCATGAACCGCTTTGACTGCCAGGACAAATGGTTGATGCGGCTTTGCTTCGGAATAGCTGGTTTGATGCTGTTATCTGCCCTAAGGTATGTGCTTTAAGCGATACGAAGTACTGGAAATACAAGCTGGAACGGACTAAGGCCCGATAAATAGCAAGATGCCTTTACAACGATGGATTTTCAGGTTGCAAAGGCATTTTTTGTCCTTAGTCTGCACGGAACGACTTGTACGGATATGACGATGCCCCAAAAAGGACTTCATCCGGGTGGAACCGAGTACAACTTCTGATATCGAGTACTAGGGAAGGGGGCGATGACTGATGACACAAACGAATAAATCGTTCCTGATCACACTGGCGTTCGTCGTATTGTCCTTCTGGTCCTTGATGACCGTTATTCCGTTTTACTGGATGCTGATCGGTTCGTTTCAGGATTCAACCGCATCGGAGACCTTCCAGCGGCAGATGATTCCGGCTCAAGTGACGCTGATTCCTTTGTATATTCTGGTGATCAATACGTTTGACCTCAGCGATACGTATACGGCGATGATTTTCGCTGTGTCTATGGATTTCGGGGCCATTATGCCGGCGCGCTGTTGATGATCGTGCTGTTTTTCTCCTTGCAAAAATACTTCCTGCAAGGTATCACCATCGAAGCTGTTAAAGGCTAGGAGGAGATCATATGGCGCGCGTCGTATTTGACAATGTCCGCAAGGAGTACGAAGATGAGAATAGAGGCAGTTTCACGGCGGTAGCCGGTTTGAGCTTTACGATTGAAGATCAGGAATTTGCCGTCCGGCTCGAAGAACCTGAAGCGGCCGAAGTCGGAAAATCACGAGAAGGTCAAGTCCCCCTCTGCAATTCTCGGGCTGGACGAGATGCTGGAGCGCAAGCCTTGCGAGCTGTCCGGACGCCAACGCCAGCGGGTAGCCGTCGGTCGGGCGATTGTCCGCGATCCGCAAGTGCTTTTGTTCGATGAGCCGTTGTCCAACCTCGACGCCAAGCTGCGGATTGAGATGCGGTTTGAGCTGTCCGAGCTGCACAAGCGTTTCGGCGCGATCATTGTGTATGTCACCCGTGACCAGGTCGAAGCGATGACGCTCGGCGAACGGATTGTCGTGATGAACAGGTGCACCCGGAAACTCAGGCGACGATTGGACAATTGAAGAACTTTGTGCTAGATATGAGCAAGGCGCCTTTCTGTGATCCTGCCAGCGAGGAGCGGATTCTGCTGTAGCTAGGCTGTAGCTGTCAGCCGAACCAAACCGAGGAGGAAATGACGAATGAAAAATTTAGGCGCGATCGTCGTAAAGGCCACAGGGTCGGGTTACCGCGACATGACCAAAGTATTTGCATTCAGCGCACTCAGTTCGCTGGTGCTTGTGCCGCTGGAGTTCGCTTTGAGGATGAGCGCCATCGGCAGCTGGACATTTCCATGTACAGCTGCCGATGGCGCCCGGAAAAAGCCGGATGCGGCGCTGCTGGCCGATGTGGACACGGTGCTGTTTGACATGCAGGATAAGGGCGTTCGCTTCTATACGTATAATTCCACGCTTGTGTATATGATGGAGGCATGCCCGGAAACCGGCAAGTCGTTGT
Organism: Paenibacillus sp. sg306046; assembly: GCF_059821225.1. Taxonomy (NCBI): domain Bacteria; kingdom Bacillati; phylum Bacillota; class Bacilli; order Caryophanales; family Paenibacillaceae; genus Paenibacillus; species Paenibacillus sp. sg306046. The sequence goes on along the minus strand of NZ_JCAMRT010000019.1, from coordinate 48,243 downwards.
ACGTGCTGGACGGACTCGCATCCGCTGGGCGGACTGCGGGTCGAGGGCGGCTTGCTGCAGCCGGGCTACGAGTCGCTGGTTGGCGCGTTGGCAGGGAGGCCGTATGCGACCGGTCTGACCATCGGGGAGTATGCACAGTGGGTGAATGAGCGGCTGGCCCGGCGCTGCGAGCTGAAGTTTGTGACGATGTCCGGCTGGCGGCGCGGGATGACGTATACGGAAATCGGGCTGCCCGGCGTACACGCGCATCCGGTCTACCTGTCGCCAACCTTCTCGAAGCATCAGGGGCAGCTTTGCGGCGGGGTGCAGCTGTTTGTCACCGATTCGCAAGCTTTCCTGGCGGTCAGTACGGGGCTGACGCTGCTGAAGGCAGTTCAACTGCTGTATCCGCAGCAGCTGGAGTTTTTGCTTCCGGTACGCGAGGGGGGACGGAGGTTCATTGAGCTGCTGACCGGCGATTAGCTGGTGCTGTAGCGTCTGGGTTAAGCGCAGAGCTTGCGGGACATCACCGCGCGTTAGCCAAAGCAGGAAGCTGAGGCTTGGCAGCGCGAACGGGCTGCTTATAGGCTGTATGCGTGACAAGATACAGAAAGACAAAAATGAGCGACATGCAGCCGCAGCAGAGGCACAATGAAAGCTGAGAGGACCGTGAGAGTCTGAAGCTTGAAGCGTTGGCCTTTACCGCGGATTCTGCGGCTGCATGGATGAGAGATGGAGGAATAACGGATGAATGGAAGCGGACAGGTGAAGGAGAGAGCACATACTGGGGAGGACGACTTTGATGCCGCTGTCTGGCTGCAACAGATGAGTCTGGAGCAGAAAATCGGCCAATTGCTTGTTTGCGGGTTCGAGGGAACAGAGCCGTCCTCGGAAATTAAGCGCTTAATTGAAGAGCAGGCCATCGGCGGCGTTATTTTGTTTGCGCGTAACGTTCGGAGCACGGATCAGGCGGCAGCTTTAAATCAAGCGCTGCAGGCAGCTGCTTCGGCCGCAGATACGCTGCCGCTTTGGATTTCCGTTGATCAGGAGGGCGGCATGGTTGCGCGCTTCACGGAAGGCGTGGCGCTTATGCCAGGCGCAATGGCGATTGCAGCCAGCGGGGACCCGCAGGCGGCTTATGAGGCCGGGGTTGACGCTGTCATGTCCGCGCACATCGTGTTTCCGGCTTACGAGTCCGACCAGCGTCCGGCGACCTTGTCGCAGGCGGTGCTGACCGGACTGCTGCGCGGAGAGCTTGCGTACGACGGCGTCGTGATGACCGATTGCATGGAGATGAATGCGATCGCCGAGCATGTCGGCACGGCCGAGGCGGCCGTAATGGCGATTGAGGCGGGAGCGGATCTGGTGCTGATCAGTCACCGCTACGACCGTCAGCTGCGCGCCTGGGAGCTGCTGCTGCAGGCTGTGCGGGATGGACGGATTACGGAGGAGCGGATCAACGAATCTGTGCTGCGGCTGCTGAGGCTGAAGGCGAAGCGCGGCATTTTGCAGGCAGCCGGCGCTGGACAGCCGGAAGGGGCCGCTCAGGCGGCAATCGGCTGCGACGCGCATCTCGCGACCGCGCAGCGAATCAGCGAGGCGAGTGTGACGATTGTGAAAAATGATCGCGGCCTGCTGCCGCTTGCGCCGGACAAGCCGATGTACGTGCTGTCGATGGAGCCTGCCGCAAGCAAGCTGGACGAGGAGCAGGCGGAGGGCGGCGATTTCAGTCTCGGACGTGCGCTCTGCGAGCTGGGAGCCGATGAGACGGAGTGGCTGATTCCGTTCGGACGTGCGGCTGAGCTGAAGGAGGAACTGGTGCGGATCTGCATGTATACCGAGCGGATTATTGTCGCGACGTACAACGCCTACCTGGAGAAGGATCAGGTCGAGCTGGTTGAGGCGCTGCAGGCGTCCGGCAAGGACCCGATCATTGTGGCGCTGCGCAGTCCGTATGATTTGCTTGCTTTCCCTGAGGTCGGCGCGTTTGTAGCTGTGTATGAAAGCCGTCCGCTCGCGATGCGCAGCGCCGCCCGCGCGCTGCTGGGGCAAAGTTCGGCGTTCGGGAAGCTTCCCGTCTCGCTCGGCGAAAAGTTTCCGGCCGGAACCGGCCGGGGCGTGCAATGATCGAATGATCGGCTGGCTGCGCCAAACGCTGGACAAGCTGAAGCCAGCTGCCGGAGCAGCAGGCCGCTTGCACGCTGTAGCTGCACGATCCGTTGTACGCGCCAAGTTTAACGCTTTCAAGTTTAACGCCTGAAGCGACGGCGGGGGCGAGTACCTATTTTGTACCAGAGCCCTCCTTCGTCATCTTCATATATGCGAATACCGAGCAGCCTCAACGGGGTCCAGCGCTCGCGGAAATAAAAGCTTTTCGTCTGGGAATAACGGCTTGTTCTTGAATAGTGCTCCATTGCAGATCCCTCCTCCTATTTACAATAGGGGGAATAGGACTTATCGACTAGTGTCGGCTGTCATGATCCTTGTCATATGACATCAAGGAGAGGGAATGATTGTCGCGCAGCAGCGCGACAATCGCCTCCGCGCGATTGCTGACCTCCAGCTTGCTGTACAGGGTGCTGATGTAATTGCGCACGGTGCCGTCCGAGATGATCAGGCTCTCCGCAATTTCCCGGTTCGAGTAGCCCTGCATCATCAGGCGGGCAACCTCCTCCTCACGCTCCGTGAGCGCCGCTCTTCCTTTACGCATCGTGAAAAACTCGGCTTCCTGCTTGATCTGGGACAGGCGTGACGCCAGCTTGGCCGCAATGACGCCCTGCAGTACAAACTGGCCGACGGCGGCGTCGCGGATCGACTGCACCATCCGGTCGCCATCCATGTCCTTGAGAATGTAGCCGCTTGCTCCGCTGGACAGCCCCTCGATAATATAATCCTCCTCGACAAAGGTCGTCAGGATGAGAATGGTGACATCCGGCGAATGCGCCTTGATTTGCTTCATGGAGGTGATGCCGTCCATAACGGGCATCTGGATATCCATTAAAATAATGTCCGGCTGAAGCGTCCGCGCCAGCTCGCAGCCCTCCAGGCCGTTTTTGGCCATGCCGACGATTTCCAGATCCTCCTCCATCTCCAAAATCGTCTTGAGTCCTTCCCGGGTCAAAAATTGATCGTCTACGATTAGCAGTCTATAGGGCGCTTGCCCGATGTTCTTCATGGCGGTGACCCTCCTGTTGGTTGGCGTAAGGGAGCGTAATCCACAGCTGACAGCCGATCCCGTCGTTTGAATGAATAGTCAGCGTGCCGCCGAGCGCCTCCACCCGTTCCCGCATTGCAGTTAGGCCAAAGCCGGGGGTCAATGACCGGAAGCCGGCGCCGTTGTTCTCCAGACGGAACAGCACATATTTCCCGTCCTCGTGCAGCATGCAGCGAAATTCAGTGGCGGCGCCATGCCGCATGCCGTTGGTCAGCCCTTCCTGCAGCGCATGATAAATGACATGGCGATGCGTGCCGGGCAATCCGGTCAGCGGAGCGATATCCGCGTGAATGCGTGTTTCGGTGCTTTGCTCCGTATCGCGGATGAGCTTGTGCAAGAGTTCAATAAAATCCTGGTCATTGTAATTGCGCAGCATATGGACGGATCGGCGAATTTCGTTCAAGCCATGGCGGATCAAGTCCTGCGCGCCCTGGAGCCGATGGAAGGCATCCTCCTGGTTTTTGTGAAACTGCCGCTTGCTCGCTTCAATCTGCAAAATGGTCGAGGTCAGCGTGTGGCCGACTATATCATGCACCTCGGCGGCAATCCGGTTTCGTTCGGACTGAATGGACACTTCCGCCAGCGCCGCCGCCGTTTCCCGCATCGACTGCTCCAGTGTCCGCGTCCGTTCCTCGACCTGCTGCTCCAGGCTGTCCTTGAGCTGCTCGACGTTGCGGTAAAGCTTGGCGTTGTCGATCGAGATGGCGCACTGGGCGCAAAGCAGCTTCAGCACGCCCATTCTGCCTGGGGTGAAGACGCCTGTAGACAAGTTGTTTTCCAGATATAAAATGCAGACCAGCTGGCCGTTTTTCAAAATCGGCAGGCAAGCAACGGATTTCAGCTGCTTGCTGCGCACCGAGGGGCTTTGGGTGAAAATCCCTTCCTTGGATGCATGGTCGAGCACAACCTCTTCCAACGTCCTTGCTACGTAGCCGACGATGGCGGTAGCCAGATGATCCGTCTGATCGAGCGGAACCGGCTCCAGCCGGATATCGTCGACAGCGCCCTGCGCTTCGATCACGAGCTGCCCTTGCTGCGGGAAAATGAGCGCTCCGGTTTCGGCCCCTGCATTTTGCAGCAAAATGCGCATCAGCAGATCGAGCAATCGGCTCATAATCACTTCGCTGGAAATGGCTTGCACAGCAGCCATAATGGCCAGATGGTCGACGCCGCCTGCTGCGGGGACAGGAGCGGCGGGAAGCAGATGCTGGTAACGCGAAGCGAGATCCGCCGCCTTGGCCTTGGCGCCCCAATGCAGGTAGTAGTCATACGCTTTGCTCATGTACGCCTTGGCGAGCTGCTGCTTGCCGATGTCCAGATAAAATCGGGCTGCGCATTCCGCTGCAATCGCGGTGTTATGCAAATAGCCTTGCTCCTCGGCATCAAGGCAGGCCAGCTCGTAATTCAGCGCCGCTTCCTCCGGCTTATTGGAGACGCGGGCCGTTTCGGCGGCCAGCAGCAAATATTTATGCCGGTAATTGACAGGGGAAAGCTCGGCATATTTTTTGACATAACGGACGGTGTGGCGCATGGTGCGCAAGTAATTGCGCTGCTCGGCGGCGGTTGCCTTCGGATAAAGCGCCGCCATCGTCAATACCATGTACATGCCGTGTGTCGAATATTCGAAGATGCCTTTTTTATAGCCTTGCCGTTTGAACAGCTCCTCGGACAGCATTCCATACCGGTAAGCTTCTTCGGGCTGCCCGAATAAATAACAGCTCACATAATGGTACATGTACCGCGCCGATAGTATGCTTTGGTTTCCCGGGTCCTCCAGCTCTTCCTGAGTCGGCGCGCGCTGCAGGTCCATGCTCACAAACGGGTCCTGCGGATGCGCCTCGCCGGTCAGCCGGCTAATGATTCGGGCAAGCATCGCTATGCCATCCCAGTGAACCCTGCTGCGACCGCGCGTAAATTCCGGCACGTTGCGGATGAGCAGCCGGTACACCTCGTCAAGCGGCTTGCCCATCATAAACAGGATGGAGCCGTTTACCAGAATGAGTTCATTGGCATGCCAAAGGCTGGCCGATTCCAGCCGGGCGAGCTCCGTATTGCGGGAGAACTGCTCCAGCAGCTCCGGCTCATAAGGCCGCCAGCTGTCAAAGCAAAGGGAGAAGGCGACGGACACCATCGACCGCACTTCGGAATGGGCGTCAGACAAGTCAAGCGCAAGCTTGCCCCAATCGTAGCCGGCCTTGTAGTTTTTCAGTACAAGCGTCTCCAGCATCGCCATGCCGACGAAGCCGACGGATGACTCCGGCGCTTGCCCGTAATCCAGGGTCAGCTCCAGCATCAAGGTGAGCACGAACGGCCAGATCTGGCGATCTCCCATAAAAAACGCATGTCCGGCATAAGTCAACACGGCCATTGCGGCAAGCGCGCGCGGGTCGCTCATCGCAGGCATCTCGCGGAGCGAGGCGATGCTTCGCCCGCGCAGCCTCCATTTGATCCGGATGAGCAGCGCAAGCAGTTGGGGGACGCCGGCGCGCTTAGGCAGCCGGATCTCCAGCAAGTCGAGCGCTTGGCGAGCGAGCGCGAGCACCGTTTTGTAACGATTGCGGTTCGTCTCCATCTGAATCATGGTGATATAGATGTCCACCTGCTCCAGAGCCGACACAGCATGGCTTTGCAGCAGCCTGAACAGGCGGTGCGCGGTATCGAACTGCCCGCATAGAAATTCACATTCCGCCTGCTCCTTGCAGCATTGGAACATCAGCGTGAAGCTGTCGAGCCACCCCTCGTCGCCAAGCAGCGACGTCGCTTGCCGGTAATAGCGCAGCGCGGGTTCATAGGCGGTCGTCTGCTTGGCTTTGTAGCCGGCCCGGGCGTTCAGCTCGGCCAGCTGCTGCAGCTCCGCAGGAGTTCGCAGGCAGGGGAGCGCCGCGTTCAGATGGTTGACGGTTTCAAACAAGCCGGAGCCGGTATCTTCGCCGGTCAGCAGCCGCTCCAGCAGCAGCTTGCCGATGCGCGCATGGTACGCAGGTTGGCCTGACTCGGGCACGAGCATCAGGCAATCATGCTGGATGCGGTCATGCTGGAAGGCGAACACTTTGGTCGCCGCAGACCGGCCTGACGCCAGCAGCAGCCCGTTTCGTTCGGCGGGCTGCAGGTCGGCGGCCGCTTCCTCGACAGACCAGCCGCTGGCGAGGGCCAGCAGCTGCAGCTCGAACTCCCGTCCGAGGAAGGACGCCCAGATCAGCAGCTGCACGGTCGCAGCGGGCAAATCGTCCACATCGCCTGTCCAGTGGCCGATGACGCGCGCCGATGTTTCTACGCTGGCCAGCTGCTCCAGATTCCACCGCCAGCTATGCGTTGAGCTGTGGAACGTAATCCACTCGCGGTCATGCGCATTTTGCAGAAAGGGCTTGACGAAAAACGGCTGGCCGCCTGTCTTCCGCATCACGACAGCGGTCAGCTCATCGAGGCTGCCTGATGCGATCGGCATCGTATCGGCCAGCAGCTCGCGCACGTCGTTAGCCTCCAGCGGGCGAAGGACGAGCCGCTCCAGGCCGGTTTGCCGCTCCTCCCAGGCTGAAACCATCGGTGCAAACGGCTGATCGGGCACCTGCTGATCGTCACGGTAGGCGCAGATCAGCAGCATATACCGGGATGGCCGATTCAGCAGCAAGTAGTTCAGCAGCAGCAGGGACGCCTGATCGGCCCAGTGCAGATCATCCAGAAAGATGATCAACGGATGTCGCGCATCGGCGAACACCTCAATAAACAAACCTACCAGATGGTGGAACCGCTGGAGCGATTCCATCGGCGGCAGCGGCGGAATGTCCGGCTGCGCGCCGATCAGCAGCTCAAGCTGCGGCACCAGATTCGTCAGCAGCCGCCCGTAATCGCCGATGACCTGCAGAATGCGCAGCCGCCATATTTCAAGCTGCCGCTCATTGCCGGTCAGCAGCTGCCGCACCAGCTCCTCGAACGCCTGCTTCCAGGCGGCATAAGGCAGGTTGGCGGGATACGGCTCGAACTTGCCGGTAATGAACAGGCTGTGATCGCTTTGCGCGCGCAGCGTCTCGCGGACAAACGTCGTCTTGCCGATGCCCGCCTGCCCGGAGACAAGCAGCAGCTCAGCGTCTCCGGCAGCAAGCCGCTCGCACATTTGCCGCAAAATCGCCTGCTCGGCGCTGCGGCCGTACAGCTTGCGCGACAATTGCCATTGCTCCGGCACATCGTGGCTGGCCAGGGGAATGGCTTCAATGGTTCCGGTCTGCTGCCATTGCTTCAAGCAGAGCAGCAGGTCGGTCTGGATGCCGTGAGCGCTGTTGTACCGGTCCTCCGGCGGTTTATGCAAGCATTTGGCAATCAGATCGGATAAGGGGCCAGGGATCATAGGCTCACATGTAGAGAGGGGAGTCGGCTTGCCTGCAAGCTGGGCATGGGTCAGCTCCAGCGGGTCCTGCGTTTCGAACGGAAGCCGTCCTGAAAACCATGTATACAAGGTGATGCCCAGCGAGTAAAAGTCGGTCCGGTAGTCGGGACGGCGGTCCAGCCTCCCGGTTTGCTCAGGGGACATGTACGGCAGCATGCTGTCCGGCAGTCCTCCGTCATTAACTTGTCCGGCCGCAGACATGTCAGCCGGGCCGGGCATAGACATCGGCGTTGCGTAGCGGAAGCCTCCGAGCCGAACCTCCAGCGTATCGGGATGGATGAAAATATGCAAGGGCTGCAGGGCATTGTGGACAATTTGCTGGCGGTGCAGCTGCTTGACACAATCGGCCATGCCGGCAGCCGCGCGCAGCAGCAGGAGCAGACCGAATCGGGCCACGGGGCGCAGCGGCCGGCGGCCTTGTCCGGGCTCCAGCAGCCGGGTCAGCGGCACGCCGCCGAAATCTTCGGCCAGCAGCACGGGCCGCTTGCCGGCCGACTCCAGCGCAATCGGCCGGATTGCGCCGTGGCCGTCCAGCCGCTGCAGCAGCTCAAGCTCCTGCCTGAAGGCGTTCCATACGCCAAGATCGGGATATTCGTCATGCGTCGTAAACGCCAGAACGTGGGTGGAGTGTTGCGTATGGACAAGCCGGCAGCAGATCATTTCCTCATCTTCTCCGAGCTGCTCGACTGTCCGGTAGCCTGGCAATTCCAACATATCGTGAGAGCCTCCAGTCAAGCCCATAAGGTTGTTGTGCAAAGTATAATGGATTTTTCAGGCAAACGGAAGCTTTTTAGAGCGAGGTGTTAGTCGGATAAGCAAGCGCCTTCAGGCGGGTCGATTGTTAAAAGGAGTACCTTTTTAAAAATTGGTAGATAAGGTAGAATTGAGGGGAAGGAGGAGATGTTCATGCAATTGAATCAGTTTACATATGGTGGACTGAGACAGGGTTACTGGCAAGAGCTAATCCAACCAGCCTCTTTGCCGATCATGAATTCATCCAGAAGCCATTCAGGTTTTTCTACAGCTGCTTTGCTGCCGCCGCCAACTCCGTCTGTAAGAATGCATAATACGATGGGAAGCATGGGAGTCGAAACCTATCGAGCGAATGAGCGTGTTCTCCGTGAACAGGCAATAATCCGCGCGGCGACCTCATCGTTTAAAATCGGAAAAAATGCGGATGGAAGCGTTTGGATGCAAGATAATGACCCGGAGGCGGCGCTCGCTAGAATGAGAGCATCCGGAGGGAATGCAGAGATTGATTGGTTTAAGGTCAATATGGACCTGAACACAAGAGCTGGCATCGGAATGGGTAACCTGGATGAAGTTGCTTTGCGTATTGACTATTATGCTTCAGAGTATGCTCAGTATAAAACGCGCATCGAGAGTCAGTATACCGGAGACAAGCAGCAAGCAGAACTAGCGAAGCTGGAACAGCTTTTTATGGATAAGTTAGGGGACGAGGCAACTTATTTTTCGAAGCAGATAGGCAATTTTTTGGCTAGTAATGGTGTTGAAGGGGAAGAGGGGGCGTTGCGCGATAGCTTTCTTGATATCTACGAGCAACGCAAAACGGAGTATTTGCAGTTCATAGCGAACCAGCCCGACTACGCGGGCGTGCAGGGTACAGAGGACGAATGGCTGTTAACCAACGGCGATTTTATGGGCGAGCAGCTTCGATTTGCTATGATCTCGCAGCAGCCGGAGATGAACATAGGCAGCAAACATGGCTATACTGTCGATGATCTGCAGGCGGTTGGCATGATGGTCAAGGAGCTGTCGAAGGTTTACAATTCTTCCGATTCGCTTAATATTTCAGAGGAAGAGCTTGGCGTCAAGCTAGGGGTAGCTGCGATGAAGTATAGCTTGATATCCGGGCACTTCAAGCTTGGCGAAGAGACTAGAGGGAAGATGGACAAGGCTTTTCAAGGCTTCTTGCAAAACGAGATGGATCGAGTGACCGCGTATATCGAGCAACAACGAGCAGATCCTTATGTCCGTAACAAAGCAGCTTACATGATCAATTTTGACCAATTGGCAGTTTTGGAAATCGTTAAACGTATGGTTGACAATCTGAATGAAGAGGATGTAGGCGCAGCGTTCCGCTCAGACTGGAACATGATGGTGTCTTTGTATAAATCAAAACTTAATCATGAAGGAACCAGCCAGTTATCTCGTTATCATCCTTATCGAATGAATCAGCTAGGGGAGATTCAGAACTTGGCCGGGGATTGGAATCGCTTCGTTCAGCAGCTTTCCAAGACGTCGGGCAGTGATACGGCACACTACTTATTCAAGGAGCAATTTCAGTGGATGGACGTTCAGGTATAAAGGCTATATGGCGGACCATGACTGTGGATTAAATCAGATGTCGGAAGAACCGCTATCCGAGCGAATGCTCGGTTGGATAAGGGAGCAGGCCGGACCTCAGGCGGACGCAGACATTTATGAGGCACAGCGGCTGCTGGGCGGCATCTCCTCGGCTACTTATCGGCTGGCAGTTCTGCAGGGAGGGGAGGCGATCCCTTGGGCGCTGCGTCGGTTCGATCATACAGAATGGCTGCAGGAGGAGCCGGACCTGCCGCTTCATGAAGCGCGCTGCCTGCAGCATGCTGTGGCAGCAGGCTTGCCTGCGCCCCGGATCATCGCCCGGGACGAGACGGGCGAACAAGCTGGTCGGCCCGCTGTCCTGATGACGCTGCTGCCGGGAGCGGTTGTGCTTGAGCCGACCGACATGGCGGGCTGGGTTACGGGGCTCGCCGAGGCGTTCGTTCGGATTCACCAAGTCGAAGCAGACGACTTTCCATGGACCTATTTCATGTATCAGGATATGAGCAAGCTGCTGCTTCCGGACTGGTCACGCAGCTTGGCGTGAAGGAGCGGACGGATCAGCTGATGATGGAGCGGTTGGATGCGTATGCGGCGAGCCTGGCTGCGCGAGTGGCTGGGGGAGCGATCCGGACTGGGGACGCTGAAGCTGACCGGGGTGGAACAGAGCGAGGCACGAGGCGGGCCGAGCTGGGCTATAATATGTGGCAGAGCCAGCAGAGCCAGCAGAGACAGCAGAGCCAGGGCGTCAGCCAAGCTAAAGCCAGAGCAAGGCTATCGCAAATGCCGAGCCGTCTTGAGGAAGCCGCCCTAAGCAAAGACGCTTCCACCGTCCCAAGCTGTAGGGGGGTGGAAGCGTCTCTTTATCTATAACTCACTTTAACGTCGCTTTGGCGGAAGCCGCCTCGCAAAACTGCTTGAGTCCTTGCTCGACGATTTGGCGCGGGCAGGCCAGATTGATGCGCAGCCAGCCTTCGCCCTCGGAGCCAAAGACGGAGCCTTCATTAAAGGCAACCTTGGCTTGGTTGTACATCAGGTCTTTCAATCCCGGGATATCAAGCCCGAGTGCCCGGCAGTCCATCCACAGCAAGTAGGTGCCGTCTGGTACGAGCGGCTTCACCTGAGGCAAATGCTTCTGCAAGTACGCCAGCGTGTAATCGAGATTGTCCTTCACATAAGCCATCATCGCGTCCAGCCACGGTCCGCCTTCGTTAAAAGCGGCCTGAACCGCATCCTGCGCGAAGTGGTTAGCCATATGAATGCCAAGCGTGCGGATGCGCTGCTCCATTTTCCGCTTGACGGCCGGATTGGAAGCGACAATAAACGACGTATGCAGCCCTGGCAGATTAAACGTTTTGGTCGCGGACAGGCAAGTTAAGGTGATCTGCGCCAGCTCCGGCGACAAGGTAGCAAATGGCGTATGGGTATGCCCCGGGAATACAAGATCGCCGTGAATTTCATCAGAGACAACCATTACCCCGTATTGCAGGCACAACTCGCCAAGCTGGAGCAGCTCGTCACGCTCCCAGACGCGTCCGCCGGGATTATGCGGAGAGCAGAGCAGCAGCAGCCGGGCGCCTTCCTTGAACAGCGATTCCAGATGATCAAGATCCATTTCGTAGCGGCCGTTGCGAACGACCAGCGGGTTTTTGGCGACCACGCGTCCATTGCTGCGAATCACATCATAGAACGGATAATAAACCGGCGATTGAAGCACGACCGGACTGCCCGGCTCGCTAAACAGCTCGACGGCAATGCTCATCGACGTGACCACGCTAGGGGAATCGGTGATCCACGCCGTATTCAGCTCCCACCCGTGGCGGCGCTTGTACCATTGCACAATGGAATCAAAGTAAGCAGGCGTATGCACGGAATACCCGTATATGCCCAGCTCAGCCCGCCGGACAAGCGCCTGCTGAACAGCGGGCGGGCAAGGGAAGTCCATATCCGCAACCCACATCGGTAAAATATCGGCGCGGCCGAACAGCTTCTCCGACTGATCCCATTTATAGGAACGCGTGTTGCGGCGGTCAATGAACTGATCGAAGTTGTAAGTCAACACAATCACCTTCTCCAAGTAGTATAGCCCTTAGTATACCACTCGTGGAACGGCTAGCGAAAGCTCGCAGCTAATAGATCCGGTGAATCACATCCTCAAATGCCGGCTCTTCCATATGAATGTCCGCAATGTCGCCCCATCCGCTCAGCTCGCGCAGCATATCCATGGCGGTGCAATCCTGGCGGTTGCCCGCGATGACGACGCCGTTTTCAGTCTGCTCGGTGACGCGAAACGCCGCTGTCGATCCGTCGCTGCCCATCTGTGAGGCAGGTACGGCAAAGGCTCCCCGGAACGTGACGCGGATCATCGTAGGCAGGCCAATCAGGCTGCGCAAATCGTCAATCGTGCCGTCATAGGCCAACTGACCGTGGTTAATGACCATCACCCGCTTGCACAGCTGCTCGATATCGTCCATATCATGGGTCGTCAGCAAAATCGTTTTACCGAAATCGCGGTTCAGCGTCTGCAAAAATTGCCGAATATTACGCTTCGCCGTCACATCAAGCCCGATGGTCGGCTCATCTAGAAACAGCAGGTCCGGATCATGCAGCATCGCCGCCGCCAGATCGGCCCGCATTCGCTGGCCGAGCGACAGCTTGCGCACCGGAGTTAGCCAAAACTCCTCCAGATCGAGCAGCTCGGCCAGCTGTCCGAGTCTGCGCCGCTTGTCCGCGGGCTCGACCCGGTACATTTCGGCCAGAATATCGAAGGAATCCTTGACCGGGAGGTCCCACCAAAGCTGGCTGCGCTGCCCGAACACGACGCCGAGCCGTCGCACGACCTGACGCCGGTGGCGATGCGGATCGACTCCGCCGATGAGCACCGTGCCGGATGTCGGGTGAAGGATGCCGGTCAGCATCTTGATCGTTGTTGACTTGCCAGCTCCGTTCGGGCCGATATAGCCGACAAATTCACCGGGGGCCACGCTAAAGCTGATGTCGCGGACCGCCTCCTTCGTGCGGTATTCGCGGGAAAACAGCGTGCGCAGCCCGGCAAAGCGCCCCTCGCGCGCGACTGGCGTTTGAAACATTTTACGGAGTTGGCGGACCTCAATCATCGGCTGTACGGGAGCGTGCGGCTCACTGACTGCCTGCTGCTCCATATTGGATTTGCTCATTCTGATTCCCTCCTTAACTGCCAGTGCTCTGGTAGTTGGTTAATCCGTAGCGCCAGAAGCGCATGCTTGCCCCAAGGCATACAAGCGCGGCCACACCGATTGCGGCAAGCAGCCAGCCGCCGTATTCTCCGCGTAAAATAAACAGCGCCGGCGCATAGCTGACCAAGCCGACCGGAATGACCACAAGCAGCATCGCCTTCATCCAGTCCGGGTACAGCACCAGCGGGTACTGGGCGGCGGTGCGGGCCGCGTCCTCCGTAATGTTCTGCAGCTCGGTGATTCGTGTCACCCAGAAGCCGATCGTCGCTGTCGCCAGCCCGATGGCAAATAAAATAACACTGCCTGTGCCAATGGTTAGCAGCGTATACGGGACGGCGATCCAGCCGATTTGTCCGCTTTGCATCAGATGGCTCAGGGCCCAGCACAAAATAAAGCCGCCCTGCAGCAATTCCCCCGGCATGAGCCGGAAATTTTGCGTAAAGAGAGCAAATAAAATCGGTACCGGACGCGTCAGCAGCTGATCCAGCTCTCCGCTGACCAAATATTTCTCCAGATGATGCACTTCACTCGCGAAGGTGCGGTAGATCGCTTTGGATAAGGTCATCACCGCGAATAAATAGCCGACCTCATACAAATTCCAGCCCTGCAGAGCGCCGAACTTGTTCATGACAATGACGAGAATAAGGAAGTCGGTCAGCTGGATCAAGGCGGCCAGCAGGCTGCCCAGCACAAAGTTCAGCTTGTATTGCATGCGGCTGCGAATGCTGGCTCGTACAAGCAGCACATACAATCTAAATGTCGTCAGACCCGAAGAAAGAGCGCGGCTGATCATCCTCCCTGCACCTCCAGCTTACGGCGGAGCAGCGCGGTAGCGCCGAGGCAGACAGCCGTCAGAGCAGCGCACCAGAGGACGGAGCCGAGCAGCAGCGAGCCATCCTCGAAGCCAAGATAAATGCGTGTCGGCACATAGAGCACATACGGGTAAGGCGACAGCCAGCTAATCGTTTGCAGCCAGTCCGGCAGCCATTCCACAGGAATAAAAAAGCCGGCCAGCAGCATCAGCAGCGCATGGTTGCCCCAGTACAGCCAGCTCGATTCCGTCGTCCATAGCGCCGTTGCGCCGATCAAATAATTGATGCATACCGATAAATAAGCGGCGCAAGCCAGACCGAGCAGGGTAAAAGCGAGTTGAGAAGCGTTCGTAGGGATCGATAACGAGAAGACAAGCACGTACAGCACATAGATGGGGATGGATTTGTACACGATCTGGTAGGCGATCTGACCGGCTTCCTTGCTCAGCAGATGTGTAAACAGATGAACGGGTCGCATAAGGTCCAGCGAAATATGTCCGGTCCGGACAGCTTGCGGAATACCGAGGCCATTTGTTATAAACCCGGTAATCCAGAGGATCGCTTGCGTAAACGCAATATAGCCGATCATGCCTTGCACCCCATAATCGCCCAGGGAACGATTGTCCCCGATGCCGATCCAGATGCAGGCATACATGTAGCCGAACAGCGCGCTTGCTACATTGTGTACCATATGCGCTCCGCGGTATTGCAGGTTGCGGGAGTAGGCCTTGACGGCCAAAACATAATAAAGCATATGACACCTCCGATAAGTTCGTTCGACGGGGCTAGTCCGTCAACTTCAGTCAAGGCGAAATGCGAGAGACGATGATCATCATACCAAAATGAGGGAGCTGGCGCAATGAAAAAATCGAGCAAATAAAAAAAGAATTGCTCTGCAACCGAGCAATTCCCGCATTGACGCACAAAATTGATGAAAACGCATCCTAGCCTGTGACGATTCCGCGTGTTTGCAGTACGGATTGCGCTGTAGCATCGGCTGGTCGGTAGCCTTTCTCCAGCAGTTCCTTGATGTACATTTTGTTGTAAATGAAGGAGAAGATAATGCCGGGAATCCATGCGCCGATGCCGAAGGTAAAGGATCCAACGGCAAGCGCAGTTACGAACATAATGGCCGCCCACTTCAAATCGCCTCTGAACAGCGCAGGGAAAAAGCCAAAAAAGAAGGTGGTCCAGCTAAATCCAACCTTAACCGTTTTCACACCACCGCTTGCATTTACTAAAGTTACGTGCATAAATCACTGACCCCTCTTCTCACAATTTTCCAATCTGCGCTTAATTATAAATAAAAAGGAGAATCTTGTCGATAGGAATCGTATTTCATTAAACTGTAGCTAGCCTCGCGTAAAATATAGATAAAGACGGCTTTTGCTTGGATGGAAATCTACCATTTCCATCCAAGCGGCTTTCCGAACCGGTTCATGGAGTTCACATTTGTAAAAAAACATTCAAATTCCGTTCCCGATTGTCGATATATACAAGTAGATAGATATTGAAAACAAAAGGGGAAATCATCATGTTCCGGTTACGGAATCAATCCAGCGGCACTCAAGTGCCCGATGAGCACCATTCGAAAGCAGCTGACAAAACAAGCCTCCAGCAAATGGGGCAGCAGATTGGAGAATGGACGAGTCGAATTATCGCAGGCGATCTCTCGGCCAGGCTGGACTTGCCTGAGAGTCATGGAGCTTTATCGTCCATGGCGAAGCAATTAAATGAACTGATTGAAGTATTGAGTACCAGGCTAACGGATACCGAAGCCAGATTGAGGCTCGTTAACAAGGTGATGCAAACCGGGGAGTGGAGCTTGACCATCACTAACGGCGACCCGAATCACCCGGATAACCGAATGTGCCAATCTGAACGTGTCGAGGCGTTAATGAGCAGCGATGCGAGAAAGAAAGTAAACCGGAAGCATGCAGCAGATGTGTGGAGTACAATTATTCTTCCGGATGATATGTTAAGAATAAATAAGGCTTTTGACGCACAATGGCAAAATGGAGGCGATGACGAGCCTTTCGATTTGGAAGCCCGCGTGCAGATCAGTGAGGATAAAGTCCGGTGGGTTCGTTCGACAGGCTGCTTGCTTCGCAACGAACAGGGCGTGCCTACGAAGTTGATTGGTGCGATTTTTGATATCCATGAGCAGAAAACAAGAG
Source organism: Paenibacillus sp. sg306046 (assembly GCF_059821225.1). Classification (NCBI taxonomy): domain Bacteria; kingdom Bacillati; phylum Bacillota; class Bacilli; order Caryophanales; family Paenibacillaceae; genus Paenibacillus; species Paenibacillus sp. sg306046. The sequence continues at coordinate 32,140 of NZ_JCAMRT010000019.1, read as the reverse complement.
AAGAGGAGCTGGCTGCGCTTGTCACCCGCTATGATCTTGTGAATCGCGCGCTTGTGGAAGCCCCTTGGGATATGAAAGTTGTGAAGGACGATGTCGTGAATCCTGGCAATGAATTTTGGTGGTCGCCTCAATTCAGGAAGACGCTCGGCTTCAAGGATGAACGAGACTTTCCGAACGTATTCAGCAGCTGGAGCAACAGACTGCATCCGGATGATGCGGAACGGACCATCAAGGCATTTGCCGATCATATGCTTGATTTTACCGGAAAAACGCCTTATGAGGTGGAATACAGGCTGCAGCTCAAAAGCGGAGAGTACCGCTGGTACCATGCCGGCGGAGAGACGATTCGTGACAGCGGCGGGGTGCCTTTGCGCGTAGCGGGTACGATTCGTGATATTACCTTCGAGAAAAACAAGGCGGAAGTGATTCAAGCCTTGACGGAAGGAACCCGGCTGCTGTCGCAATCCATGGATGAAGTGTTACGGGGCGTCAATTCAATCACGGCGCAGGCGCAGGAGCTGGCTGTGGCCCAGGAGCAGTCGATGGAGGCAGCCAATCAGGTTAAAAGCAGTGCGGAGCAGACGAAAGGGGTCACCAGCTTTATTCGCGAGATCGCCAGCCAGACGAATCTGCTTGGTCTGAATGCGGCCATCGAGGCGGCTCGGGCCGGAGAGCTGGGTCTTGGCTTTGGCGTCGTTGCGAGAGAGGTACGCAAGCTTGCCGACCACAGCTCTGACGCGACGATTAGTATCGAAACAAGCATGCAGGACATGCAGCAATTTACGAACCAGATTTTGGAGCATATCGGCAATATGACCGAGTTAACCCAGAACCAGGCGGCACTCACCGAGCAGCTTAACGCTTCTATGGAAGAGATCAACAGGATGACGCAGGAGCTGGTGAGCGTTTCAAATACGTTATAAGGCAGCTTAAACCGACTCCATTGTTCTACATATATGATGCAAATGTTTTTCCTCGGAGGGATACCGCCGTTGATTGATGTAATTGACAGGGCTATTAAAGAAATCTGGCCATCGTGAGAATTGATGAACATGAGGAGCGGCATCTTAGTGATCGAGTGGTTGAAGTCATCGCCATCGTCGAATTGAAGTTTAAGTCCTCCACGATCAATACGATTCCGTTTCTGAAAGACATCGAAAAAATAAAAAATACAAGAAAAGACAGCGCTGAATTATCGGGATTTTATACAGCACATGGGCCTGTGTTTACGGTGCTCTCGTATAATGACAAGAACACAGCTTTCAACACGATCTTGAATCAATAAAGTCACGTGCCGTCACGCGCCCAAAAGCCGGGCAGGGGCAAATCCCCGCCCGGCTCTCGCGCCAGCCGCCTATTCATAGCACATATTCCGCGACGGGCAGCGCTTGTCGAAGGAGAAGCGCACGGCATCCTTGTCGTCCTTAATGACGAGGGAAGAGCCGGGAATCGTGTGGTTTCTCGTAATTTCCAACGTGTCAGGGACTTCAAACACGAGGCTTTTCATCTCGGCCACCATGCCTTTTGTGAAAGGCTGCCGCGTTTCGCCGACCTGCAGCATAAATTCGGAATGCTTGCCCCACTTGTCTAGATTTTGGGTCAACGCCTTGTAGGTTTTACCCTTGCTGTCTACAAAAGTAAACATTTTATGGTCCACGATAACGGGCTTTGTCCCTTTGTTGACTATGGCGACGCCAAGGAGCAAATATTTATGCCCCTTTTTGGCCGGCAGGTCAGGCGTCTCGGGAAATAATATATAGCCGAGCCGGTAATTCATGTCACTCAGCATCGTCTCCTGGGCGTAATACACCATTCGGAGCTTGCTAACTGGAGTTGAGCAGCCTGACGCTGCAAGCATGATGCTTAAACTAAAGGTGACCAGCCATCCACGCAACTTGCTTCCTTCCTCCTCGTTCCCCTGCTGATCCTAGAGCTGACGGATGATAACATCCTATAAAATACCATAGGGCAAAATGGCTGTCATGGGAAATTCGGACGAATTTCTACAAGTATTAGGGTATAATTGCAGCAATTCTTAGGAGAGCAGCGTGTGAAAGACTGCGCCTGCTGCTGCTCCCGCCGCTACGATGACCCATGGGGGCAGCTTCCAATACATGAGCATGCCGAATAAAACGGCCAGCAGCGCAAAGTCCGCAGGCTGCTGAATCGTGCTGGTCCAGATCGGATCGTAGCAGGCGCCGAGCAGCAGCCCGACCACCGCCGCATTGATGCCGCCGAACGCCGCCTGCACGCTGGGGATACGGCGGAGCAGCGCCCAGAACGGCAGCGCACCGCCGATCAGCAGAAAGCCGGGCAGGAAGATGGCGATGGTCGCCAGCAGCGCCCCGGACCAGCCGCCGATCAGCATGCCGAGGTACGCTGCAAATGTAAACAAAGGACCCGGCACCGCTTGGGCCGCGCCGTACCCGGCCAGAAAGTCGGCTTGGCTCACCCAGCCGCCCGGCACAAGCTCGCGCTCCAGCAGCGGCAGCACGACATGGCCGCCCCCGAATACAAGTGCGCCGGAGCGGTAGAAGCTGTCGGCCAGCGCAACCCAGGGCAGGGAGGTCATGCTTCGCAAAATCGGCAGCCCGATCAGCAGTCCGGCAAATAACAGCAGACAGATGGCGCCCAGCGTGCGGCTGACCGGAATCTGAACAAGGCTGGGCCCGGATGCGGGGGCGTTTTTAGCGATCAGCACGCCGACGACCCCGGCAATCGCCAGAATGCTCACTTGACTAACCGGCGATTGCCACAGGACGGACGCGGCTGCCGCAAGAATGGCCAGTGTAACTCTGGGCTTATCCGGCGTCAGCTTCTGGCCCATGCCAAGTATGGCCTGGACGACGATGGCGACGGCGACTATTTTCAAGCCGTGCAGCCAGCCTGCGCCCGTCACATTCCACGTTTGCAGCAGCCAGGCAAATAAACATAACGCTACGACAGAGGGCAGCGTAAATCCGATAAAGGCGGCGACTGCGCCGGCTAAGCCGCCGTGCAGCAGTCCGATGCCGAACCCGACCTGACTGCTGGCCGGTCCGGGCAGAAACTGGCTGAGCGCGACGAGGTCGGCATAGTTTTTTTCGTCCAGCCATTTTTTTTGTCGGACATACGCTTCATGAAAATAACCGAGGTGCGCAACAGGTCCTCCAAACGATGTTAAGCCGAGCTTGGTTGACAGCAGCCCTATTTCCAGCAGCGTTTTCAATCGGCCTGCGAAAGAGCTGTTTTCAGGCGGTGTAGATGCGGGCGACCGCTTCACGATGGACGAAGCCTCCTTATGTGATCGGGGAACCGCGATGCGGCCCGACCAGCCTTTTCTAAGCAACAAAGTTCGCCGTCATTGCCTTAACTCCTCCAGCTTGGAGCAGGAATGCCGCCGAGGAGATTTAAAGAAATTGTAAAGGGGGGCCGATGCCGAGCGTCACAATGGCCGAAAGCTGCGCCGGACCCGATGAAAAATTTCGGAAATTCGCCTTGAAAGCGTTCAGCAATGGGGAGTGTTGTGGTAAAATAAAGCCTGCAGCAGCTTATGAACGTGAGCAGATGGGCTTTCCGAGGCCGTGCAGCTCCTATAGTTGCATTGCCAACTACAACATATAGGAAGTGATCCGCTTCATGAAGGCTCAGCGTTTGTTGTGGAATTATCTCAAGTCCAAGTGGCCCCTGTATGCGCTGGCGGTTGTGCTGATTGCCGCTGCCAACATTATTCAGGCGTACTATCCGCGGCTGCTCGGCGATTTCACCGACCATCTGCAGCGCGGGGAGCTGACGCCCCCGCTCATCGTCAGCTACAGCCTCAAGCTGCTGGCGATTGGCTTGCTGTTCGGGCTGCTGGCCGGGGTCGGGCAGTATGTGATTATGCGTGCCGGACGGTATTTCGAATTTATTACCCGCAAGCAGCTGTTTGAGCACTTTACGCAGCTCAGCGAAAGCTTTTATTCCAAGCATGGTGTCGGCAAGCTGCTCAGCTACGTGATGAATGATGTCACGGCCATCCGCGAGTCGATTTCGATGGGGGTCAACCAGACGACCAATGCCAGCATTTTGCTCATTGCGGCGGTTGCGATGATGGTAAGCAGCGCGATTCCGCTGCCGCTGATCGCAATCTGTGTCGCTCCGCTGCTGCTGATCCCGCTGCTCGTGATCAAGTTCGGTCCGGTTATTCGCAGCCGTTCGCTCAAGGTGCAGGAATCGCTGAGTACGATGACGGAATCGGTCGAGGAGCAATTCGGCGGCATTCGCGTGATCAAAAAATTTGCGGTGGAGTCCGTGATGCTGGGCCGGTTCGGGCAGACGGTTGACCGGATTCGCGACGCGCAGCTGCGCCTGGTCCGGATCTCTTCGCTGTTTCAGGCGCTGATCCCGTTTTTAGGGGCGCTTTCGCTAGTCATTACGCTCGCTTACGGCGGGTACTTGACGATCCGGGGCCAAATTTCACTCGGCAACTTTGTCGCGCTGACCTTGTACATCCGGATGATGGTGAACCCGCTGCAGCAAATCGGCAATGTGATCAACACGATGCAGCGCGCTCGCGCTTCGCTGGAGCGGTTAAACGATTTGCTGAGCCGCCGTCCCGACATTTTGGAGCTGGAGGGCGCGCGGGAGGTTGATTTGGAGCGCTCTGCCTTGCAGATCACTCGGCTGACCTTTACATACCCCGATGCGGAAAAGCCTGCGCTGCGGGATATCGAGCTGACGGTGGAGCCGGGGCAGACGGTCGGCATCGTCGGCAAGACGGGCAGCGGCAAAACGACGCTTGCCAAGCTGCTGCTGCGCACCTACGACCCGCCGGCCGGAACGATCAAGCTTGGCGGTATCGACATCCGGGAGCTGACGCTGGAAAGCTTGCGCGGCCAGATCGCCTACGTGCCGCAGGAGGGCTTCTTGTTCAGCACGACGATTCGCGACAACATTGCCTTTTACCGCCGCGACTCGGGACTGGAGCAGGTGGAGCGGGCCGCCCGCCAGGCGCAAATTCATAGCAGCATTGTCGAGTTTCCGGAGCAGTTTGAAACGAAGCTCGGCGAGCGCGGCGTTACGTTGTCCGGCGGCCAGCGGCAGCGCACGAGCCTGGCTCGCGGGCTAATCAAGGGCGCTCCTATTTTGCTGCTCGACGACAGCGTAAGCGCCGTTGACGCGGTGACGGAAAAGGCGATTATTGAAACGATCCGCAAGGAGCGGGCCGGTCGGACGACCATTTTGATCGCTCACCGGATCAGCGCGCTCAAGCATGCCGATTTCATTATTGTGCTTGACGAGGGACGGATCGTCCAACGGGGCACGCACGCCCAGCTCAGCGCTCAGCCCGGTATTTATGCGATGCTGCATGCGATACAAGAGGAGGGGAACCCGTATGTCCAGGGACAAGTCAGCAGGCGATAACACCAAGGCGAAGGCGTATACCTCGGCTTTTCGGGTGCTGTTTGCTTACACGAAGCCGCATAGCAAAACGTTTATCCTGATGATCGCCTGTACGCTGCTGGCCATCGCGGCCGATCTGCTGCAGCCTTATCTGGTCAAGATTGCGATCGACGATCATCTGATGCTTGGCGATACGAACTATGGCACGCTGATCATCATCAGCGCGATTTATGTCGGGCTTTCCTTGACCGGGCTGCTGTTTACTTACCTGCAAAACAATTTGCTCCAATTCGCCGGGCAGAGCATCGTCGCGCGAATCCGCAAGGAGCTGTTCGAGCATATTACGAAGCTGTCGATGTCGTATTTCGACCGGGTGCCGAGCGGCAGTCTGATCACCCACGTATCCAGCGATACGGAGACGATCAACCAGTTTTTCAACCAGGTGCTGCTGAGTCTGATCCGCGACGGGCTGACGCTTGTCTGCATCATCGTGCTGATGTTCCAGCTTGATGTGCAGCTGACCTGGTATTGTCTGATTCTGTTGCCGATCATCGCGCTCATTGCGATCGCCTTCCGCTCCTATATGCGCAGGACGTACCAGCTGGCGCGGACGAATTTGTCGCGGCTGGTGGCGTTTGTCGCCGAAAACCTCGCCGGCATGAATTTGACCCAGGCGTTCCATCAGGAGAAGGAGCAGCAGCAGCAGTTTACGGACCGCAACCGGACGTATTACCGTTCCAATTTGCGGGAAATCCGGACGAACGTGTTGTTTAACCGCTCCTTCGATTTGCTGGGCAATTTGTCGGTGGCGTTTGTCACCTGGCTCGGCGGCATCGCCGTGTTCGACAAGCAGATTGAATTTGGCGTGCTGTACGCATTTATTACGTACATCCGGCTGTTTTTCCAGCCGATCAATACGATTACCCAGCAGTGGAACACGCTGCAGTCAACGACGGTCTCGGTTAGCCGCATTTGGAGCATTTTCTCGATTCAGCCTGAAGTCAAGGACGCTCCCGTGCCGAAGCGCCTCGTGCCGGAGACGGTACAGGGCAAGCTGGACTTCGAGCAGGTCACGTTCGGCTATCGGGAAGGGCAGCCGGTGCTGCGCGGGATTGATCTGCATATCGCGCCAGGCTCGCTGATCGGCATCGTAGGCACGACCGGCGCGGGTAAAAGCTCGCTGATTTCGCTGCTGTGCCGGTTTTATGATGTGCAGCAGGGGAGCATCCGGATCGACGATACAGATATCCGCGAGCTGCCGCAGGCGACGCTGCACCGGATCGTCGGACTCGTGCAGCAGGAGCCGTATTTGTACTCCGGCACCATTATTGATAATGTCCGGCTGTTCGACGAGTCGATCTCCCGCGAGGACGTAATCCGCGCCTGTTCGTTTGTCGGGGCCGATACGGTGGTCGCCAAGCTGAAGGACGGCTACGATACACGGCTGTCGGAGCGCGGAAGCGGGCTGTCGGCAGGCGAACGGCAGCTCATTTCCTTCGCGCGTATTATTGTGTTCAAGCCGAAGGTGCTTATTCTCGACGAAGCGACGGCGAATCTCGATTCGTACACGGAGCAGCTGATTCAGTCGGCGCTGGCGGTTGTCTCGAAGGGACGGACGACGCTTGTCATTGCGCACCGGCTGTCCACGATTATGCAGGCGGACCGCATTCTTGTGATGCGCAGCGGGGAGATTGTCGAGCAAGGCGATCATGCGCAGCTGCTGGAGCAGCACGGCTACTATGAGCAGTTGTACCGTCATTCACAGGGAAAAATGAAAGGAGTGAGCTGAACGAATGAGTATTAGGAGATTGGCAACAGGCGAACCGCCGCCGATGGAGCTGCTGCTGCTCGCTGACCCGTCGCCAGAGCTGGTGGTCGACTACGTGAGTCGCGGCGTGACGTATGTGGCGGAACGGCAGGAGGCGATCGTCGGGGTATATGTGCTGCTGCCGACCCGCCCGGAAACAGTCGAGCTGGTTAATGTGGCGGTCGCTGAGCGGCTGCACGGTCAAGGCATCGGCAAAGCGCTGGTGCAGCACGCCGTTGAGCAGGCGAAGCGGCTCGGCTACCGTACGATTGAGGTTGGCACCGGCAGCACGGGTGTCGGGCAGCTGGCGCTGTACCAGAAATGCGGATTTCGGATGACTGGCATCGACCGCGATTTTTTCGTCCGCCACTATAAGGAGCCGATTTATGAAAACGGCATGCAGCTGCTGGACATGGTCCGGCTGTCGCAGGATGTGTAGCCTCCATAAAGCCGCGGCGAGCGGAAGCGGGCTATAGCGCAGCTCGCTGCGGCTTTCTTGAAAGCTCCCTCCCGCAGGGAGTTTTTCATGTCAACGGCATCAGAAGGAGCCTTCCAAACCACGGTAAACGTGGAATGAAAGGCTCCTTTTTAAACCAATACTTTAGGAAAGCTTGATCAGTCGGCTGCCATGCGGCGGCAGTGTCAGCTCAAGCGTCTGCTGCACGTCGTCCAGCGCCGCTTGCTCCCACAGGTCGCGGGCGTGCTTGACCGGCGCGAGGCCAAGCAGCTCCAGCGTGACGGAGACAGCGGCAGGCTCCTCGCCGAGGTTAAACAGCGCGACAAGCGTGTCGCCGTCCTCGGCTGTGGCGGCCCAGACGATCCGCACGCCATCGCTGGAGACGAGGCGGCTGTCGCAGCTGCGCTGATTGACAGCCAGCACCTCGTCATTGGTCAGCAGCGACAGTGTCCAATCGTCATTGTCGCGCAGCTCTCCGCCGTAAAACAGCGGCGAGCGGAAGATCGACCACAGCGTCATCATCGTGCGCTGCTCGTCCCGCGTGAACCGGGTGAAGCGATCTGCGCCGCCGCCGTCCACGGAACGGATGCCGATATGGCCGAGCGGCAGCATATCGCAGTCCGGGTAATGGCCCGGACCGTTGTAGGAAGTCCATTTCTCGCATATAGTTCACTAGAGATCATGATGTCTTCCCTGGTGATTATTTGCGGAGGCAGGTTCTGCCCTGATGATTATGGGCGGCATTTGAACGGGGATGGCCTTTTCATTATAATTTAGAATCATTGACCGGCTTCGCCAACAAGGGGGAACTATGTGGAGATCGAAATATTTACGAAGGCTTACCGTATTTTGTTTGATCCTGGTGACGATCCCGGTTATTTCGCTCGGTATATTATCCTACCTGAAAGCCCGCGGGATTATTGAAGAGAAGGTTATTCAAGGCAATATTCAGGTCCTGAATCAGACGCGACTCAAGGTCGAGCAGCTATTGGAAACGATCGACAATTCGATGATTCAGTTTACAATCAGCCCGCTGGTCAGTCAAACGATCCGTATGCGGCTGTCCACGTATGACTTTCTGAAAATCAATGAACTGACGGAAGGGCTTCACAAGCTGCAGACGTACGACATAGGTATCCAAAATGTCCGGCTCGCCAGTCTGGAGGGCGGCTGGTCGCTGGATAACAGCGCCTTTGTGCTGATGTCCGAGCAGGCTCGCAGCGCGCTTGCCTCCACAGCCGCGATCGGGGAAACGTCGAAGTGGGTTACGGACGAACCGTCGCAATCCGTGCGGCTGATCAAGAAGCTGCCGATTAACTCGGTTGCCAATCCGGAGGGCATACTGGAGGTGACGTTCCCCGATGCCCGGCTGCTGAAGCTGGTTCCCGAGATGACCGAGGAGTCGATGACGGTTATTTTGGATGAGGAGTACCGGCTGCTGACGCGGAATGCGGAAAATCCGACCTTTGACGACAGCACGCTTAACCGGGTTATTGAGCATTTGCAGACGCTGGAAACGACCGAAGGGTATACGACCGTGCAGCTTGATCATCGTTCGATCGGCATCACGTACGGGCAGTCGGATTATAATGGCTGGAAATTTGTTTCCCTGGTTTCCATTGCGGAAATTACGAAGGATTCGCGGGCCATCGGTTACTACACCGTCATTATATGCTCGGTCATCTTTCTGCTGCTGCTGGGCGTATCCTTGCTTGGCTCGCGCCGGATGTACAGGCCGATCCGCCAGGTGATCGAGTTGGGTCTGGGCCGGAGCATGAAGGAGATGAACAGCAGGCGCGATGAGGATGAATTTCAGGTAATCGGTGAGCACATCCGGACTTTGAAGCATTCCCAGACGAAGCTGCTGGATCAAATTCAAGGTCAAACCCGCCAGCTCAAGGAGTTTTTCGTCCGCAAGCTGCTGCTGGGCGAGCTAAGCGGCAAGGAAATTCAGGAGCGTGCCGGTCAGTACCATGACGGGGCGGAAGAAGGCTCTTATTGTGTGCTTACCGTACAAATTGATACGCTTTCCGGCACGCGGTTTATGGAGTCGGACCGCGACCTGCTGATGTTCGCGATCAACAACATCGTTTCCGAGCTGATCCCGGCCCAGCGCCGCCACGATCCTGTCGTTATTGGCGGCAATCAGGTGACGCTGCTGAAAATGCCGGCGGATACGCCGCCGGAAGCGGCTAAAAATGAAGTGTACGCCACAGCCGAAAAAATCCAATCGACCGTGCGTAATTTGCTGGAGCTGAAGGTGAGCATTGGCATCAGCGGCAGCGGCGTCGGGCTTGCCGCCGCCGCGCAGGCTTATCGCGAAAGCATCGGAGCGCTGAAATACCGGATTCGCTTCGGCGAAGAAGCGATTTTGCATATGGAGGATGTGCTGCCGGACAGCCGCGCACAGCTGGTCTTTCCCGAGTGGATCGAGAAGCAGCTGATTGATACGCTGATGGTGCCTGACCTGGAGAAGGCCGGCCAGCTGCTGCATGAGCTGTTAAGCATGACGCTGAAGGAAACGATGCACCATCAGGAATACCAGATGATGCTGTTCCGGCTGCTGGCGGATTTGCTCCGCGAGCTGCAGCAGGTCGGCGAATCGCTGCCTGCGCTGGCGACAGGCGAACGCGAGCTGTTCGAGCAGCTGCTGCATCTGAAAACGGCTGCGGAAATCGAGCGCTGGTTTATGACGACGGTGCTGGAGCCGATGGTATCGGTGATGAGCCGCAAGTGGGAGGCGCGCAACCGCAACATATCCGAGCAGATGAAGGAGATCATTCACCGGGAGTTCGAGTCGGAGCTGACGCTTGATGTGTGCGCGGCCAGATTGAATTACCACCCGAACTATTTGAAGACGGTGTTCCGCAAAGAAACGGGCACCAACTTCAGCGACTATGTATCTCAATTCCGGCTGAACGAAGCGAAAAAATGGCTGATCGAAAGCGATATGAAAATTTCCGAAATCGCGGAGCGGCTGCGATATCAGAACTCGCAAAACTTCATTCGTTATTTCCGTAAAATGGAAGATATGACGCCCGGCGATTACCGCAAAAAGTACCGCTCCGGCTGATGTTTATTCGCTTTACGCTCGCAGACTCTGGCTTGCCGCCAGAGTCTGTTTGCGTTTCTGGCAGCTGCTTGGCTGCTGGAGGCCGATAGCTGAATGGCTGGATAGCCGAATAACCGGATAACCCTCAGGGCGCTATCCGGATTATCCAGCCTGCTCTGGTGATTATTCCGGCTGCTTCTGCTTGAACCGGCCGCCAATCCGGGCAGCTTCTGCCGGGCGGATTATTTGCATGAAGGACCGGTTCGTTTAAAGTAAGGGCACAAGGATGAGGATGAATGAGGAGTGCGGGACGATCATCCCGATCATCCCTGACAGGAGGGGCAGCAGATGAGAGACACCTGCAAGCCGGTATGGCCGGCGGATCTGGGGGACGGCACTTACCGGAATCCGATTTTATATGCAGACTATGCCGATCCGGATGTCATTCGGGTAGGCTCTGATTTTTATATGGTTTCGTCGAGCTTTTCACATGCGCCATGCTTGCCGATTTTGCATTCGAAGGATTTGATCAACTGGACGATTTTGACCCACGTGATGGACCGGCTTGAGCTGCCCGGCTTTGACCGGCCACGGCACGGCGAGGGCGTCTGGGCGCCCAGCATCCGGCATCATGCCGGCAAGTTTTGGGTATACTTTGCGACCCCGGACGAAGGGACGTTCGTCTGTACGGCTGACGCCGCCGAGGGGCCCTGGAGCGCTCCGCATCAGGTTAGTGCGGTGAAGGGCTGGATTGACCCTTGCCCGTTCTGGGATGAGGATGGACGGGCCTATCTGGTGCATGCGTTTGCCCACAGCCGCTGCGGACTGAAGGACAAGCTGCAGCTCGTCGAGATGTCGCCGGATGGCCGCGAATTGATCGGCGAAGGCGTTATCGTGTTTGACGGGACTGAACGGCATCCGACTATTGAAGGGCCGAAGCTTTACAAGCGCAATGGCTACTACTTTATATTTGCTCCGGCGGGCGGCGTTGTGCCGGGCTGGCAGACGATTTTGCGCTCACGGACGCTTGCCGGGCCGTATGAGGATCGGATCGTGCTGCATCAGGGGGATACGGACATTAACGGGCCGCATCAGGGCGGCTGGATCGAGCTGGAATCCGGCGAGTCATGGTTTTTGCACTTTCAGGATCGCGGCGCATTCGGGCGGATCATTCATCTGCAGCCGATGCGCTGGGAGGAAGATTGGCCGGTGATGGGGCAAGACAGCAACGGAGACGGCATCGGCGAGCCGGTGCAGCGGTGGACCAAGCCGGATGTAGGCGGCGTCTTCCCGGTCAGCGCGCCTGCGGCCTCCGATGATTTCACGTCGCCGTCGCTGGGGCGGCAGTGGCAATGGCAGGCGAACCCGGCCGCTGGCTGGTATTCCTTGCAGGATAGGCCAGGCAGCCTGCGGCTGAATGCTCTGCCGCTGCCGGACGGGGCAGCGACCTTGTACGAAGCGCCGCAGCTGCTGCTGCAGAAGCTGTCTGCGCCCAGCCTTCAGGCGACGGCTCCGCTCCGGCTTCACGCGGCGGCGGACGGGGATCAGGCAGGCTTGATTTTGTTTGGCATCACGTATGCTTGCCTTGCGGTAACGGCGAAGAACGGGCGCTGGCGGTTGTCCGTCGTGCAGGGGGCGCCGGAGCAGGGCGCCCGAACGGAGCGGGAGCTATGGTCGACCGAGCTGGAGCATGTCGCACCAGGAGGGGAAGCTGGCGTACAGCTTCGGCTGACTATAAATGAGGAAGCGCGCTTCCGCTTCAGCTACAGCTTCGACGGCCTCCACTGGCAGCAGGCGGGCGATTCGCTGCAGGCGAGCGCAGGCCGCTGGGTAGGGGCGAAGCTCGGCTTGTTCGCCGTAAACCGCCAAGGGACGGCCGGCGGCGGGTTCGCAGCGTTCGATGAATTCCGGGTCGATGAGCTTCCATCAGGATTATCCGAGCTTCCCTAATGATTATTTCGGCCCGAAGCGCGCAGCGCATGCTGCCTGGATTGTAGACGGGAACCTCGGATCGCGCTAAGCTTCAACCTGTAAGCAAGCAACAAGGTACAAAACAAAAAAGGTACAAAACAAAACGAACGCAAGTAACGAAAGCAAAGAAGCGACAAAGACAAAGACATAAAGGAGTTGAGGACAGGTGCAAACCGCGACACTAAACAATAATAAATCGCAACCATCGGCATGGGCGACCTTCGCGCGCCGGTTCAAAAAGCATCGCTGGTTTTATTTGATGCTGACGCCGGGTTTGCTGTTTTTCCTCGTCTACAAATATATTCCGATGTGGGGCGTGCTCATTGCCTTCCAGGACTACCAGCCGTTTCTCGGCTTCGCCAACAGCCAATGGGTAGGCTTGAAGCATTTCGAAGCGTTTCTCGGCGATGATTCGTTCTGGCAGCTGCTGCGCAATACCTTTTTGCTGGCCGTGTATAATATCGTATTTTTCTTTCCGATGCCGATCATTATCTCGCTTATGCTGAACGAGGTGCGCAAGGATTTGTACAAGCGGACGATCCAGACGCTCATTTACGTGCCGCATTTCGTCTCCTGGGTTGTTGTGGTCGGGATCAGCTTTCTGTTCTTTAATACGCCGGGCGGCATTGTCAATAACATGCTGGAGAGCTGGGGCAAGGAGCCGATCAACTTCCTGCTCAGCCAGGAATGGTTCCGGACGATGATTACCTCGCAGGTCATCTGGAAGGAAATGGGTTGGGGGACGATCATCTTTCTGGCCGCGCTCGCTGGCGTCGATCCGGGTCTTTACGAGGCCGCGCGCATCGACGGCGCCGGACGCTGGCGGCAGCTATGGCACATTACATTGCCGGCGATCCGCAGCACAATTATCATCTTGCTCATTTTGCGGCTCGGGCATTTTCTTGACACTGGCTTCGAGCAAATTTTTCTGATGATTAACCCGATGAACCGCGAGGTTGGGGAAGTGTTTGACACGTATGTGTATACGACCGGGATTACGCAGGGCAAATTCAGCTACAGTACGGCCGTAGGTCTCTTCAAGTCTGCCGTCGGGCTGGTGCTGGTCGTCGGGGCGAACTATTTGTCCAAGAAGTTTGGCGAAGAGGGGATTTACTAACAGGAAAGGAACGATCGCTCATGGTTGACAAATCTTTGCCTAACCGGGTGCTGGACTGGGCAAACTACACGCTGCTCGGTTTGGTTGCGCTGCTTTGCATTTTACCGTTTGTTTATATTGTGGCCGCCTCCATTACAGCTCCCGAGGAACTGCTCGCACGTGGCTTTATCCTGATTCCGACGAAGTTCTCGCTCGAAGGCTACCGCTACATTTTATCGACGCCGATTATTATGAAAAGCTTGGGCGTGTCCATTTTCATTACTGTTGTGGGAACACTCGTCAATTTGTTTTTCACCGCACTGATGGCGTATCCGCTGGCGCAGCGCGATTTGGCGGGCAACAAGCTGTTTATGCGTCTGATCGTTTTTTCGATGCTGTTCAGCGGCGGAATGATTCCGACGTTCCTGATCGTGAAGTGGACCGGCTTGCTGGACAATCTCGGAGCGGTTATTATTCCGGGCTTGATCAGCGCCTTCAACCTGATTATTATGCGCAACTTTTTCCAGCAGCTCCCGGACGGCCTGGAGGAAGCGGCTCGCATCGACGGAAGCAGCGACTTCGGCATTTTATTCCGGATTGTCATTCCGTTGTCTGCTCCGGTGCTTGCTTCAATGGCTTTGTTTTATGCAGTCGGACATTGGAACTCGTATTTCAGCGCCGTGCTGTACATCAATGATTCCTCATTGTGGCCGGTGCAGGTGTGGCTGCGGCAAATCGTTATATTATCTCAAGGGGGGATTGGAGACTCGTCCACATTTGAAGAAGGCTATGTTGCGCCACCCGCGGAAACAATCAAGATGGCGGTTATCGTTATTTCCTCGCTTCCGATTTTGATTGTGTATCCGTTTTTGCAAAAGCATTTCGCCAAAGGCGCGCTGCTTGGTTCTGTGAAAGGTTAATTTCATATTCCGAAAAAACAGGGGGAATTACGATGTCTTTCCAGCAAAAACGAACCTTCAAGCTTGTATCCTCGGCTGTCTGCATCACTTGCTTGTCCGCCGCCGTGCTGGCTGGCTGTGCTACGAAGGAAGCGCCGGCCCCGTCCGGGCAGGGCGCTGACGCGAGCAAGCCGCTGGAGCTGTCCGTGATGCTCATCCAGCAAATGCCTGAGCCGCCATCGGCAGACAATCCTGCGATCAAGAAAATTCAGGAATATACAAACACCAAGCTGAATTTTACATTCGTTCCAGCTTCCGCCTACGATGATAAAGTAAGCGCTACGCTCGCTTCCGGTAAACTGCCCGATGTTATGCTGCTCCGCAAGAACAAGGAAACGGCTATGTTGAATGCGCAAAACTCAGGAGTATTCTGGGACTTGACTCCATTCCTGGCCGACACCAAAAATCTGAGCAAAATTAATCCGGTTGCGTTAACGAACGCAAAAATTGAAGGCAAGCTGTATGGCATTCCGCGTGACCGGACACTGGCTCGCTACGGGATGATTTTCCGGAAGGACTGGCTGGATAATCTGGGGCTGCAGGTGCCGAAAACGTCGGAGGACCTTTACAATGTTGCAAAGGCGTTCACAGTAAATGACCCGGACAAAAACGGCAAAAACGATACGTTCGGCATCCAGGAGGACGCGACGATGGAGCTGCTCAAGCAGCTTACGGTCTACAACGGCGGCCCGAATGGCTGGGGCTTGAAGGATGGCCAAGTCACGCCGGACTTCCTGTACCCGGAGTTCAAAGCGGCGCTCGACCTGTACAAAAAGATGGTTAGCGAAAAAATCATCAGCCCGGACTTCCCGATCGCGAAAAAATATGATTACTTTAATCAAGGCAAGGCAGGCAGCTATTTCTCCGTGATCGACGACAGTGTTACCCGGCACAATGACCTGCCCAAGCTTGACCCTAAGGCGCAAGTTGATGTCGCGCAAAATTTCGAAGGCTCCAAGGGCCAGCATGTTCGAGGCACATTCGGCTATGACTCCCTGATCGCGATTCCGAAGCAAAGCGTGACGTCCGAGGAAAAGGTGAAGCAAATTATCGCCTTCCTTGATAAGCTGGCTGACAAGCCGATGACCGATATCTTCGAATGGGGAGTTGAGGGAGTCGATTATACGGTCGAAAATGGCGCAGCGAAGAAGAAGGATAAAGCGCTTATGGCTGCGGACGCCTTGAATTTAAGATGGGATGGCGGCAAGTCGGAGATTAAGGGCACGATTAAGCCGATTGAGGAAAAGGTTCAGAAGCTGTTCGCGGATAACAAGCAGCTCGCTGTGATTGATCTGAGCGCATCGCTGCTTTCCAGCACCAACACGCAAAAGGGCTCGGATCTCAAAAAGGCCATTACCGATGCGCAAACGCAATACGTGCTTGGCCAGCTGGATGAAAACGGCTGGAACGCAGCTGTTGACAAATGGCGCAAAAACGGCGGCGACAAAGTCATCGAGGAATTTACAGCCTACTATAACGCCAACAAGCCTAAGTAAAGCAACCATGATAAGGAAGCAGGAATCCGCCGGGGAGTTGACGGCGGATTCCTGCATTTCTGCAGAAAGGGAGCCACCGGCTCATAACCGGGAAGCTGCAGCGCTTGTCCGCAAACGCTTAGTCGATTGGCTAGCAGCCCAATTCCCCCTCATTTAGAGGAAAAGGAGCGAATACGTCAAACGTCATCTGAGGACAACCGGCAAACCTGACTTCGGCTTGCCGGTTCCTGATGCTGTAGACTGACCCTGATCGAAAATGCAGAAGCCTCCGCGAGCCGGGGGCTTTTGTTTGTTAACGGACCTGCCGGCACAAGTAATTGGTTTTTTTTGGTGCCTTCATGTCAGCAATCATGTATAATGATGTCGAATAAGAAATGGAGGGTATGTGCATGGAATTGTTGAACAGGCCGATGGGAGTAGGTGCCATACTGGACCGGAGCTTCCAGTTATACCGCAAGCACTTCGTCCCGGCATTCTTATTAATGCTGGTGTTTGTCGGGCCGTTTTATTTAGCGCAAAACTGGATTCTTTATAATCTTTCCAGTGTCCCGCTGCTTCCGCAGAGCGGCGAAACGATGAGGGATGCCTTTGAGCTGTACACCGGGACAGGCGCTGCAGATCCTTCGGATTTGAACGTCGGTCTGCTTGTTTTCGTCTTTTTGCTGATGCCGCTTTATGCGCTGCTGCTGCTTCCGGTGCTGCTGTCCTCGCAGCTGCATCTGGTCAAGGCTGCTTTGGAAGGGCGCGAAGCCCGGTTCGGCGAGCTGCTGCGTCTCGGCTTCGGCCGGTATGGCCGGCTTGTGGGCAATACCTTGTTATACGGCCTTATTGGGATGGGAATTATGATGGCGATCTGGATCGTGCTGGTCATCGCCATTCTTATTATCGTGTCGGTCACGGTTGGCGTGGGGGCCGGCTTATCCGCACTGGGATCGGATATGCCCTCAGGCGGAATCGTTTTCGTTGTCATTGCCATCGTCGTATATATACTATCCATACTGGGATTGAGCGCGGCTTCGAGTTACTTTTTGATCCGGTTCGGATTTTATTTCCCGGTGATTGCGCTGGAAAACGGCGAGCAGGCGCTTCGGACCAGCTGGAGACTGACCAAAGGAAATTTTTGGCGCATTTTTGCTGTGCTCTTGCTGCTGAGCATCATTTATTCGGTGTTTTCGCTAGGGGTATTTGCCTTGATCGTGGCCGTGTTCAAAAGCTCGCTGATCGGGCAGCTCATCAATGTGCTGCTGGTGCTGCTGGTAGCTCCGCTGTATACGATTCCTTACGGCGTGATCTATTATGATCTCCGCGTGCGCAATGAAGGCTCGGACCTGGAGCGTTACTTGCAGGCCTCCGGCGCTGAAGCACAGTCAGCAGCCGGCTTCGGCGGAAATGGCGGTCCGGCAGGCAGCGGCTATGGCGGCGGTGCTGGACATGAGACGGCTGCACAGACAGGCTCCGATCCGGCTGCGAGCGGGCCGTCCGCCCAAGCAGGTCAATCCGGTCAAATCGGCGACGTCGCTTCCGCTTCCGCGCCAGGCAGCGCTGTGTCCTCCGACGGCACGGCGGACGGCGACGGGGACGCGACTGAACCGGTACGACAGGCGGATGCGGAAGCAAATCGTCATAGCGGCTCACCGTCCGATACCGGAGCAGCGTCCGGTTCCGGCTCTGAGGAGCCGGTAAAGCCGGCAGATCGCACGAAACCGGGGGAGTCGTCTTCGAACCATGACTAATGCGCAGCTGCAAGCGGATAAAGACAAGCTGCAGGACATTTTGTCGCGCGAGGAGTTTGCTCCGTACGTCGCACGGCCCAATCCGGTGTTGAACTGGCTGGAGCGAATGTGGGAGAAGCTGCTGGCCTTGTTCCCCGATGTGGACCTGCCGCCCGAGTCGTCGAAGGTGCTTGCCTACGGCGTGCTGATTGTGCTGCTGGCGGCGCTGGTCGGGGTCATCATTTGGCTGATTCGCAACATGATCATAGCCCGGCGCGGCCGCAGGCGCGGCGTGTTTGCCAGCGCAGGCGAGCTGGCTGCGACGTCGGGGGCTTACCGCGCGGATGCGGAGCGGCTGGCCGGGGAAGGCGACTACCCGGAGGCGGTGCGCCGGATGTTTCTCGGCCTGCTGCTGCTGCTTGACGAGCAGGGCTGGGTGCGCGCGGAGAAGTGGAAGACGAACCGCGAATATCGCGAGGAGCTGCTGGAGCGCCGCCCGGCGCTGACCTCGGCCTTCACCGAGGCGTCCTCGCTGTTCGACCATCTTGTGTACGGCAGCGGGCGAGCGTCCGCTGCCGATTACGCGCGCATGCGGGAGCTCGCCGACCGGGCGCAGGAAGGAGGCGGAGCCGATGCTGCGGCGACATAAGCAGTTAATCTGGTTAGCGCTCAGTGTGCTGCTGTTTGTGCTGGCCGGTTATGGATTGGTCAAGCCGGGGCTGCCGAGTTATGCTCCGTACCTTTCGAATTCGCCTGCGGCGGATGGCGCGAAGGGCTTGTACGACCTGCTGAAGGAAAACGGCGAGCGGGTGAAAGCATGGCGTCAGCCGTGGCGGGCGCTGCCGGATGCCGAGGGGCATACGATGGTGTCGATCCAGCCGTACAACCTGACGGACAGAGATCTCGACGATGCGCTTGACTGGGTGGAGAAGGGCAATGACTTGCTGCTGTTCGACTCCGCTCCGCCTGCCGGACTGCCCTTCAGCTATACGAAGCTGACGCAAACGGACGAGCCGTTGGCCGTTCCCGTTACGGATTTGCTGCGTCCCGGCAGCAAGGATTGGACAGGCTCCGTCGCTTCAGCGGTGCGGATCAAGCTTGCCGCAGGGGCGGAGCCGCTGCTGCAGGATGGGCAAGGTGTCATTGCCGCGCGCATGAAGCAGGGGAAGGGAACGGTGACGCTGCTGCTCGTACCGGAGTGGACGACAAACAAAACGGTGCTGGCACAGTCGCATTTTGAATTGCTTTGGCCGTATTTGCCGCGCGACCGCAAAGCCGTCTGGTTCGACGACTATCATCACGGCCAGCAGGATCAGCCGGGCATGCTGTCGGTATATCCTGCCTGGCTGCTGGCGGTGCTGGCGCAGCTGGCAATTGCCGCGCTGCTGTGGCTGTGGCTGAAGGCCGTCCGCTTCGGGCCGGCCTACACGCCTCGCGCTTGGACCGTCCGGCGCGGCGATGAAACGCTGCTGGCGGCCGCAGGCTGGTATGAGCGCAGGCAGCTTGCCCGCGAGGCGCTCGGCCATCAGGAAGCTTATCTTCGCAGCCTGCTGCGGCAGAAATGGGGCATCCGGCTGGACGCCACCGACGGACAGCTGCTGGCGGCGGCTCGCCTTCACGGGAGCGCGGGCGATGTCGAGCATCTGGCGAAGCTGCTGGACAGCTTCCGCCAGGCGCGCGAGGCCGCGCTGTACCGTTCGAAACAACTGGAGCACGACAGCCGTCTGGCTGATGAACTGATCAGCAAACTTGAGAGGAAGTGAACCGATTGCAACAGCTTTTGCATCAGATGGACCGAATCGTAATCGGGCAGCAGCACAATATCCGCTTGCTGCTGACGGCATTTTTGGCAGGCGGCCATGTGCTGCTGGAAGGCGTGCCGGGACTAGGGAAAACGAAGATGGTCCGCACGCTCGCCGACCTGGTGGACGGCACGTTCAGCCGTGTGCAATTTACCCCGGATATGATGCCAAGCGACATTACGGGCAACGTCGTATTTAATATGAAGAGCAACGAATTTGAGACGATCCGCGGTCCCGTGTTTACGCATTTGCTGCTGGCCGATGAAATTAATCGGACGCCGCCCAAGACGCAGTCGGCGCTGCTGGAGGCGATGGAGGAGCGTCAGGTGACGATTCAAGGACAGACCCATAAGCTGCCTGATCCGTTTTTCGTCGTCGCGACGCAAAATCCGGTGGAATACGAGGGCACCTATCCGCTGCCGGAGGCGCAGCTGGACCGGTTTCTGTTCAAGCTGATCGTGTCCTACCCGTCGCCGGAGGCCGAGCTAAGCATTTTGCGCGAGCACAAGCCGTTTTACGCGCATGGCGGGGGCCGGGCCGAGCAGCCGCCTGCCCTGTCGCTGGCACGGCTGGGCGAGCTGCGCCAGCAGCTCAGCGAGGTGGTGGTGCAGGACTCGCTGCTTGCTTATATCGCTACGCTCGTCCGCACGACGCGGGAGGACAAGCGGGTGCTGCTGGGCGCCAGCCCGCGGGCTGGCATCGCGCTGATGATGGCGGGCAAAGCATGGGCGCTGCTGGACGGACGCGCCTTTGTCACGCCGGATGATATCAAGACGGTAGCTGTTCCGACGCTGCGTCACCGGCTGCTGCTGACGCCGCAGGTGGAATTGGAGGGGGAGACGAGTGACCACTTCATCCAGGAAACGCTGGCCCAAATTCCGGTCCCTCGCTGACCGGCTGGAGCGGCGGCTCATCGTGCCTACGCCGCGTCTGGCCGCCGTCGTTGCGGCGGGCGCGCTGGTCGTGGCCGGGGGCTACGCTGCGGGGGTTGGCGATGCTGTTTTTATCGCGGTAAATGTGCTGCTGCTGGCCGCATCCGTGCTGGACTTGTCGCTGCTTCCCCGGTGCGGCGCGCTGCAGGTGAGCCGCGAGCTGCCGGGGCAAGCCGATCTGGGCGCCGACTTCCAGGTTAAGTTGACGGTAACTGCGTCTGCTCCGCTGTCGCAAACGCTTCGGCTGGAGGCGGTGGACGATGTGCCGCAGGTGTTCCGCATCGCGGAAGGCGAGCGTCTGCAGACAACGTGGCAGGGCAGAGAGGCCGTGCTGGCGTATACGGCGGCAGGGCTGGAGCGCGGCTCGTATACCTTGAAACGGATCAGGCTTCGTTTCAGCGGCAATCTGGGTCTGTGGTCCAAGCAAATGCTGGTCAGCACGGAGCAGCGCATTCGCATTTACCCCGATTTGTCGGCGGTCCGCGGCTTGCTGGCGTCGGCCCAGCGCGATCTTGTGCTGGATGGACGGCGTGTCTACAAGCGGGAGCGGTCAGGCTCGGAATTTCATGCGATTCGCGAATATGTGACAGACGATGATCCGCGGTTTATTAACTGGCGGGCATCGGCGCGGTCAAGGTCGCTGATGACCAACGTATTTCGGCCCGAGCGGGGCAAGGTCGTCACGATTTTATTGGATTGCGGACGGATGATGGGGGTCGAGCTGGACGGTCGCACGAAGCTGGATGCCGCACTGGAGGCGGCGCTTGCGCTTGCTGCGGTTGCGTTGAAGCAGGGGGACAAGGTGGCTGTGCTGGCTTTTTCCAGCAAGGTGCGGGTGTATGTGCCGCCGGGTGCGGGGCTGCCTCATTTGCAGACGATTACGGAAGCGGTTTTCGACCTGAACGCGGAGTTTGTAGAGGCCAGCTATTCGATGGCGCTGCAGCATCTGATGCGGGTGCAGAAAAAACGCGGGCTTATTGTACTGTTCTCCGATCTGGATAACTATATGTTTGAAAACCAGCTGCTGCCGCTGCTGCTCCGGCTGCGCAGGCAGCATCATGTGCTGCTGCTGGGGCTGCGCGACGAGGTGCTGCACAGCTGGGCGCATAAGCCGACCGCTAGCCGGCGCGAAGCTTACATTAAAAGCCTCGCGCACAAGCTCACACTCGATCGGCGGGACTACGCGGCCGGGATGGCCGCTCGCGGAATCGACGTTGTCGATGTGCCGGTCGGCGAGCTGGCATGGACGGCTGTCAGCCAATACCTTGATGTGAAAGCCGACGATCTGCTGTAACGGTGGACGGCTGCCCGACGCTGCTGTCCGGCAGTCGCCGCCTGCGGGCCGAGATGACGCCGTAGGCGATGTACAGTCCGAGCGCCAGCAGCGTCAGTCCGGCGAACGCATATTTCATTTCCAGCGAAAGCGCGGAGGGCGTAATATAACCTTCGATAATGCCGGCGATGACAAACAGCGGGATCGTGCCGATCAGCAGCAGCGCCGATTCCTTCACGGAGCGAAGGAACATGTACTTGCGCGTGTACGGGCCGGGCACGATCATCCGGTAGCCCATGAACAGTCCCGCGCCTCCTGCGATGAAGATGGCGGTCAGCTCGATAATGCCGTGCGGCAAAATATACGCCCAGAAGATGTAGCTGCGGCCGGATTGCCAGAACAGCGCCGTCAGCGCGCCGATGATCAGACCGTTATAAGCCATCACATACACGGTCAGCACGCCAAATGTAATGCCGCTTACGAAGGCAAGCACAGCGACGCGGATGTTGTTCGTCATAATGGACGTTGAGACGACAGCGTGCTGCATCGTATCGTGACCTTCGCCAACCCGCTGCGGGTCGACGTTTTCGGCGATCGAGGCGGGCAGGACCGTGTATAAGTTCAGCGGGTCCTGCCAGACGGCTGCAAAGCCGCACAAGCCGCCGACGAGGAACAGCAGCAGCGCCAGTGCAATGAACCATTTGCGTTCCAGCAAATAGCCGGCAAAGCGGCGCTTGAAAAAATCGCCGAGCCGGCTGTCGGATTGCCGCTGCCCGGCATGCACGGCGTGGTGCGCGCGCGTGACGATCTGGTTCAGATACACGAGCGTATCGTCGCCGCCGTAATACGTTTGGGCGTAAGCCAGGTGAGCGGAGGCTTGCTTGTACAGCACAGTCAGCCGGTCAATATCCGCTGCCTGCACCTCGCTCTTGCGGCGCTCGAACCGGTCGAGCAGCTTCTCAAGCTCGGACCAGACGGGCCGCTGCTCACGGATGAATCGTTGAATCTCCATAAGATGAAACGTGCCTCCTTCGCAATCAATGCTATGTACCATACTACCACAAAAACTGGAAGAAGGAGAAGGTGATCCTGACATGAGCGAATCATTAAACCGCGAGGCGGACATTGTAACCCCGGAGCACGTCCGTCTCCAGTTCCGTACAGCCGGGCTTGGCAGCCGGGCGGCGGCTCAACTGCTCGATGTGCTTGTGCTGGGAGCGGCATTGGCTGCGATGTCGCTGCTAGTCGGCCTCGCCGTATTGCTGACCGGCTCTACGATGGCCGGGATCGGAGGCGAATATGCGTCTGCGTTCCTCGGCTTGTTCAGCTTTGCGCTCATCGGCGCTTATTTTGTGCTGACGGAATACTTCATGGCCGGGCAGTCCCTCGGGAAAAGATGGGTCGGGCTTCGGGTCGTTCAGGAAAACGGTCAGCCGCTCACTTTCCTGGCGGCGGTCATTCGCAACTTTTTTCGGCTGATTGATTTTTTGCCGTCCTTTTATTTTCTTGGCGCGCTGTGGATGTTTTTTCACGCGAAGGATAAGCGGCTCGGTGATTTGGCGGCAGGCACGCTTGTCATTCGCGACACGCGGCATGATCAGCTGGCGCTGCGCCGACGGACGGAGAAGTGGTTGAGCAATTGGAAGCAGCCCCGCCCGGACATTCAACTGACGGAGGCGGAGCGCAGAAAAATCGAACGTGAGGATTGGCTGCTGCTTTCGTCCTTCGTGGAGCGGCTGCCTTCGCTGGATCAAATGAAACGAGAGACGCTGGCCTGGCAAATCGCCCAGCGATTTGCCGACAGGCTTGGACTGGATATCCATCCGTATGCCAGCAGCCAGACGGCGCTGTTGATTGTGCTGTACGAGCAGTTGTCGGAGGATTGGACGTTGTAGGCTTGGAGAGCGGGGATTGCTTAGACAGCGGCCGTTTCCTCAATCGGGCCGTTCAGCAGCTGCTTCAGCTGAAGATAAAGCAGATCAGGCGATTCGGCGCAAATCACGCCGGATTTGCCGACCTTTGCCACGCATTGCTTCGAGCACAGCTTACAGCAGCCGAGGCAATCTTTCTTTTTATGCTCGACGTCGGGAAATTCGTCCTTCATCGACTTGAAAACGGACTTGGAGCCGTTTTTGAAGTTTTTACAGCAATATTTGATTTTCATCAGGAAGTCTCCTTCGGCCTTATGCATGCCAATGATAATCATTCTCGATTATTATAGGCGCTGTACAAGCCTGCTGTCAATGAAGGAAACGGATTCGGACACCAAAAGTGAGGGAGCGAATGGAGCATGAGTTTTGCTACGACGCCGCAGGTTGCGTTTGCACGCGACACGGCTGTTTTTTTCGATCTGGACGATACGTTATATGATCAATTGGAGCCATTTCGTCAAGGGGTCGATCAGGCTGTCGGCTTGCCGGACGGCTTGTTTACGTATGAGCAGGCGTACGCCAAGGTGCGGCACTACAGCGATCTGCTGTGGGACGACTACAAGCGGGGAGAGCTGGAGCTGGAGCAGCTGCGCAGGCTGCGCTACCAGCTTGCCTGACGCGAGCTGGGCTGCGAGCTGGAGATGGCGCAATGCGCGCAGCTGCAGGAGGCTTATGTCGCGGAGCAGGGACGGATTCGGCTGTTTCCCGAGGTGGCGCCGGCCTTGCGGCAGCTTGCTGCCGAGGGCCGGACATTTGGCCTCATTACGAACGGACCGGTCGAGCATCAGCGCAGCAAAATCCGCACGCTTGGTCTGGACCTGCTTATACCGCGGGAACGGCAATTTATTTCGGATGCAGTCGGCATAGCGAAGCCTGATCCCGGCATTTTCCGATTTGTGAATGAACAGACGGGAACGGAACCGCAGCGCTGTGTCTATATCGGCGATATGTGGCTGAACGATATCGTCGGCTCCGGGGCCGCAGGCTGGCGGTCGATCTGGATCAACAATCGGGAGCGGCAGCCGGGCGTGGACGGACGGGCCGATCGGATCGTTTCCAGCTTTGCCCGGGTCCCCGCCTTGCTCGGCTTAGCGGAAGGGTGAGGCTGAACCCCGACCTAGGTCCAGTCCGATCCTGTTCGCAGGTTGGTAGGAACGTCTTTCTCCTCTATTTATAATGAAGTTAAGTGATGAGGAGAGAGAAAGGGATGGACAACATGCACGCAGGAACAGAAGCAGCCGCGATCGGCTGGAATCAGTCATTTTTAATCAAAATGCAGTATTTTCTCATAACGACGCTGCCGCTTGCCTTGACGGGCTTTGCGTTTGCCGTTTGTTTTTTCACGCTCGGCGTGGCATTGACACCGATCGGAATCGGGATTCCGATTTTGTACTTTGCGCTGATCGGCTGCAAGCGGCTGCAGGAGCTGGATGCCCGCGCGCTTGGACGCCCGGAGCAGCCGCTTCTATCGCAGCAGGCAGGCGAGCCGCTGACGGATTGGCCTCAGGAGCCGGGAAAAAGCGGTATGAAGGCGGTGCTGCTGTCGCTGGATTCATATTTGCCGGTGCTGTACTGGATGGTCAAGCTGCCGCTCAGTATCGTGCAATTTGTGCTGGCGGTGACGTTTCCGCTGGTTGGCTTTGTATTACTGTTTGCCCCGCTGGTCTATATCGCTGCCATGCAAGGGTACGGCTACGACTTGTTCGCAGGTGATGCTGTCATGGAACTGCTGCTTCCGATGGCTACGCCGCAGCAGCGCTCTTATGTCGTCGCGGGTGTCGGTTTCATCTGGTTTTTGCTCGGGATTTACGTGGTGAACCGGATGTTCAAGTGGGCGATCTGGTTCGTTAGCGCCTGGAGCAAATAATTCGATTTGGGACTATATTCGTGATATAATCGTTCCATCGGGTTTGAAGCCGACAAGAACAAGGCAAATCTGACGAAAGTCAGTGGCGCAAAGCTAAAGGGACTAACGTGTAAACTATGTCAGCCAGCTGCCGGAGGTCCGAAGACGACAACTTCGCTCCCCATTTGGCTGTGCAGGGGAGCTTTTTTGCATCCGCTGTACACCAAGCTTTTGGCAAAAATTCAGCGGAGGTTGAGGGGTATGAACGAAAGAGAAGCGCGGGAACTGAACGAATTATTGGGCGATAAGGTGGCAACGAATTTGCTGCAGGAGATGAGCCAGGCTTCCCGGGAAGAGCTGCTGGCGATGCGCGAGGCGTTTGAGACGCTGATGCATTATGAGCAGAACCTGAAGCAACCGCTGCATTAAAAAACCGCAGCCTTGGCAAGGCTGCTTGTAATGAAGCTTGCTTGCTGCGTGAAGAAACGGAACAAGCAAGCGACAGTGAGCCTATTCAGCGAGCGAACCTGCTCGCTATACATGGACCCGGCCCTGGAGGCCGGGTTTTTTGCGTTCCACAAGCGTCGGCGTTCCCGGCCTTCAATTCAAGCCTTCACAGCCGGACGATTACGCGCCCGCGCAGTCGGCCTTGGCGGATGTCGTCGAGCGCAGCGGGCAGCTCCTCCAGGCTGATGGTACGGAAGCCCGCCGCCAGGTAGGCATGAGGCTTCCAGTCTCCGCCCAGGCTACTCCAAATCTGCTGCCGGACATGCATCGGGCAGTACACCGAGTCGATGCCCAGCAGCTTGATGCCGCGCAAAATAAAAGGATACACGGTCGCCGGAAAGGCAGCGCCGCCGGTTAACCCGCTGACGGCGGCTGCGCCTCCGTAGCGCAGGGAGCCCAAAATAAACGGCAGCGCTTCGCCGCCGACCGGATCAATCGCAGCGCTCCACGTCTCACGGCGCAGCGGCTTGGCTTCCGGAGGGCGCAGCTCGTCGCGCCCGATCAAGGCTGAAGCGCCGAGCTGCCGCAAGTAGGCGTGCTCGGCGGATTTGCCTGTGCTGGCCGTGACCCGGTATCCGCGTGCGGCCAGCAGGGCGACAGCCACGCTGCCGACGCCGCCGGTTGCCCCGGTCACGAGTACCGGCGGCGTGGCGTCCCCCGGCTGCAGCCCGTTGCGCTCCAGCTCATACAGCGACAATGCGGCTGTAAAGCCTGCGGTGCCAAGCGCCATCGCTTCGGCCAACGACAAACCGTCCGGCAGCGGAACGACCCAGTCGGACGGGACGCGGGCGTATTCGCTGAAGCCGCCTGCATGCGTGACGCCAAGCTCGTAGCCGGTCACAAGCACCGGATCGCCCGGAGCGAAGGCGGCATCGTTGCTCGTCTCCACGACGCCCGCGAGGTCAATGCCGGGCGTAAACGGGTAGTTTTTCACAATCGGGCTGTTCGGCAGGCTGGCGAGCCCGTCCTTGTAATTGACGCTGGAGTAATGAACACGAATCGTGACATTCCCCGGCGGCAGCTGCTCCGGTTCAAGCTGACGGATGGAGCCGGAGGCGGTATCGCCTGATTTGTCCAGCACAAAGGCGCAAAAGGGTTTCATTCAACAATCGTCTCCCTTCGGAATGGTTCAATTCTCCCCTCCATACTATACCTGCCGAAGGCAATTGACAAGCTGGCGGGACGGACAAGCAGGAACGTGGCAGGAGAGCATGGATCCCCGGAAAAAGGAGCGCTTTTGCCCTCAAGCCAAGTGCTGCTCCAGTTGCGACTATCTCTAATAAACATAAGGAATGCGGATATGCACAAGCAGCCCGATCAGCACAGGCACGATCAGCGAGCCAAGCGCCAGACGGCTGGCCAGGTTGCCGGTGTCCGCGAGCGCCAAGGTTATAGTGCCGTACAGCAGCGGTCCTGCGATCGACGACACTTTTCCGGAAAAGGCAAACAGTCCGAAAAACTGGCCCCGCTTCTCAACAGGCGTCAGCTCAACGATCATCGTCCGCGACGTGACCCACATTGCGCCCATGGAGACGCCGTACAAGCTGCCCGCCAGCCAAAACAAGCCTTGGCTGGACGTCAGCGCAGCGAGGACAATAGACACCATCATAATGACCGCGACCGCGCCGACGGCCCGCTTCGATCCGATGGAGCGGGCTACGTAGCCGAACAGAAACGATCCGACAATGCTGGATATCGTCGACACGAGGTACAGCATAATAAATTGCCCGGTCGAGAAGCCGATGACAGCTTTGACATAGACGCCCATGACGGCAATTGCGGTTGCGACGGCATCATTGAAAAAAAAGTACGCGATCATAAACAGGAACACGGCTCGGTACGTGCGCGCTTCCTTCACCGCTTGCCAAATGTCACGGTACCCGGAAAAGAAGGAAGCGCGCGGTCCGGCAGCTGCCGGCTTACCTGGAGGCTCCTTGTACAGCAGAAACAGCGGCAGCAAAAACGCTTTTTTCCGCCCGGTCCGGTCGATCAGTACGCCGTACAAAGGTGTCATCAGTACAAGGAACACGCTGGCGAGCGCGTTCGTATACGTGATGAAGGTGCTGGCGATCTGGTTCAGCCTTTCGCTGCCGCCGAGCGCTTCCTGCAAATAAAACGGAAAAAAGATCGTAATGATGTTGGAGGTAAAGATGGTATTGGCGAAATCATACAGCGCCCAGACGAGTACAGGCAACGACGTATACAGCTGCCAGCTGCTCCTTGGAAGCTCGGGGATGTTGCGCGTCGCAGATGGAGGGGCTGTGGACATGTCGACACACGCTCCTTTCGTTTCGATCCTATGCTCCATGTATTCGTGGCCGTCAGGCGGATGCCTTGCATTTCATCGAAAATTTACATAGGCAGCATCCAGATTCGGGCAGACAAACCGATCTCCGGCTTCCCATGCATTCCCACAATCGGTTATACTGAAGGTGCAGGAGGTTTCAACCACTTCGCTAAAAGGAGGCTGTACCGCCATGAGTAAAGTGCTGATCGTCGACGATTCACTCTTTATGCGCATGCTGCTAAGGGATGTCATCCTTGAATTAGGTCATGAATCGGTAGTTGAAGCCAGCAACGGGATGGAAGCGTTATCATTATATGTGAGCGAGCGGCCGGACATTGTCACCTTGGACATCAAGATGCCGGATATGGACGGGATGCAGGTGCTGGACAAGCTGATGGCGATGGACCCGGAGGCCAAGGTGGTCATGGTGTCGGTGATGGGTCAGCAGTCGCTGCTCATTCAGGCGATTCGGATGGGGGCGCGCGATTTCGTCATCAAGCCATTTAACAAGGAGCGGATTCGCCAAGCGTTGATTCATGCGGTGGAGGCGAGGGAGCCCGTCAGCCACTGACTGGCGGGTAGTCCGTGAGAAATTTGGTGCGGAGCTAAACGTTTGATACAATCATGGAGTACGTATGTGTCAAGCATGCGCGGATTTCACGATGGAAAGAGAGGCACTTGTACCATGCAAATTACGTATCATGGTCATTCCTGCATTCAGCTGACATCCGGCGGGAACTCGCTGGTGATTGATCCGTTTCTGAGCGGCAATCCGCTGGCGGTAACTACGCCGGAGGATATTCAAGTCGATTACGTGCTGTTGACGCATGCGCATCAGGATCATATTTTGGATGCGGCTCCGATTGCCAGAGCCAATGGCGCGACGGTTGTCGCTCCGTTTGAACTGGCGGCTTATATGGAAACCAAAGGTGTGAAGACGCTGGGGATGAATATCGGAGGCCGGGCCGGATTAGGCTTTGCCGAGGTTCAGATGACCCATGCGTTCCACAGCTCGGGCGTCGTGCTTGCAGAGCAGGGCCAGATCGTCTACGGGGGCATGCCTGCGGGCTATATCATCCGCTGGAACGGATTGACCTTGTACCATAGCGGGGATACGGGACTGTTTTCCGACTTGAAGATGTTCGGCGAGCTGAATGATATTGATGTTGCCTTTCTGCCGATTGGCGATTTATATACGATGGGGCCGGATGATGCGGTGCTGGCGGCTCAATGGCTCCGGGCGAAAGCAGTCGTGCCATTGCACTTTGATACATTCCCGCCGATTCGTCAGGATACAGCCGCGTTTGCGGACAAATTGGAGCGTGTCGGCATCCAGGGCCTTCCGCTGAAGCCGGGAGATCAACATACGATTGGATAGAGGAGCAGGACACCGCATGAGGATTCAACAGGTTGCAGTGACCTCCGAGGAGCAGCTTAAACAGTGCCTGGACGTCAGGGTGGAAGTATTTGTGAAGGAGCAGCACGTACCGGCTGAGCTGGAGGTCGATGAGTATGATGCGTCCTGGGATGCCTGCCGCCATTACTTGCTGCTGGATTACGACAAGCCGGTGGCCGCTGCGCGTTACCGAATGTATGACGAGCATACCGCCAAGCTGCAGCGGATCGCGGTTCTTGCTGCCTATCGGGGCCATGGCCTTGGCAAGCGAATCATCGGGATGATGGAGGAGCATATCCGCTCACAGGGGATCAAGGCGGTTATCCTGGACGGACAAGTTCAGGCGGAGCCGTTTTACCGAAGTCTTGGCTATGTCAGTATTTCGGCGGAGCCTTTTCTGGACGCGGGCATCTGGCATGTGCGAATGCAGAAAGCATGGGAAGACCTTGAGTAGCCGACGGCCGGACAGGCCGTTTTTTCTTTGAACACATGCCGATGCCATGCCAGAGTACGGTCGTATTCAATGCCGCTATTTTGACAGCTTTGCGGTTTACGCCACTTGTCACAGCTTGTTCGTTGGAATCGGCCCGGCTATAGGTTACACTCAAGAGAAACTATACAGCGAGGGGTAGGACTGTAATTGGAACGAGAGGAGCTCTTGCAGGAGGCGATTGCTTTTATCCGTACCTGCTATGGAGAATTGCATAAATCCGCCGCCGAAGCGGACGCCCGAATCAGCGACATCCGTGCTTCGATTGCACGCTCCGGCACTTATGTCCATACAGCGGAGGAGCTGGCGCATGGGGCCAAGATGGCTTGGCGCAACAGCAACCGTTGCATCGGGCGGCTGTTCTGGGAGACGCTGGAGATATTCGACGCGCGTGCGGCAGCTACCGAGGATGAAATGGCTGGGGCATTATTTCACCATCTGGACTTTGCGACCAATGGCGGACGTATTCGTCCGGCGATTACCGTCTTCCGGCCATCGGCGGCCGGGGAGCCGGAAGCGCGGATCTGGAACCGCCAACTCATTCGTTACGCAGGTTATCGCACCGATGCGGGGGTGGTCGGCGACCCGATCTCGGCGGAGCTGACGGCCTTTTGCCAATCGCTTGGCTGGCAAGGAGCAGGCACGGCATTTGACGTGCTCCCGCTGGTGCTGAGCTTGCGGAGTGATACTCCGCGGCTGTATGACATCCCGCAGCGCCTCGTGCTGGAAGTGCCGCTGACGCACCCGGACTATCCGGCATTTGCGGAGCTGGGGTTGAAATGGTACGCGGTCCCGTTTGTGTCGGACATGCGGCTGGAGATCGGCGGGCTGTCTTACCCGGCGGCTCCATTCAACGGCTGGTATATGGGGACGGAAATCGGGGCGCGCAATTTGGCCGATCAGGACCGTTATAACATGCTGCCGGAGATGGCCCGGATTATGGGACTCGATACGGCGCGGGAATCGTCGCTCTGGCGCGACAAGGCGCTGGTGGAGCTGAATGTGGCGGTGCTGCATGCCTTCAAAAGCAACAGCGTTGCTATCGTCGATCACCATACGGCGGCTCAGCAGTTCAAACGATTTGAAGAAAATGAGGGGAATAAGGGGCGGGCCGTTACTGGAGACTGGACTTGGCTGATTCCGCCGGTGTCTCCGGCAACGACGCATATTTTTCATACCAGCTACGACAACAGCATCGTGAAGCCGAACTTTTTTAACGTCGATGACGCCGGGGGATACCAGGGACATGGGACGGATGGGCATGAATACTAAGAAAGCTTCGGATCGAAGCCCCTTCAACATAGCTACATGCGTGCTTTAGTGGCAGCTTTTCTTGCGATTATAGAATCGTTCAGCTTCGCTGATAATTTATACATTCTATAATCCTCAAACAAACCTGACGAATGGGTATTCGTCAGGTTTTCGTCATCTATGCCCGGCGCGGGGGGAGTCAGCTTCAATTCCCGATAGAGCAGGGGACCGCTCAAATATGTCGGTGCTTCTTTTGGGTTGAGGATTATTTTGGAGACTACCATGTGCTGCTTGTCTTTGATTATACAAGGAATGAGGGGGATGGTTTGCCGTTGTTCAAACGGTC
The DNA here is from genome assembly GCF_059821225.1 of Paenibacillus sp. sg306046. Taxonomy (NCBI): domain Bacteria; kingdom Bacillati; phylum Bacillota; class Bacilli; order Caryophanales; family Paenibacillaceae; genus Paenibacillus; species Paenibacillus sp. sg306046. The sequence continues at coordinate 165 of NZ_JCAMRT010000019.1, read as the reverse complement.
TCCGACCGTGTTCGGCAGCCGACTGGCAAGCAGACAAGCAACCCCGGCTCCGGCAGCCTGGCCGAACAGGGGTTGTAAGGATAATTACACATAAAAATTCAATTTTTCTAAATTTTATACGAAAAAATAATTAAATTTGTGGTTCGTACAATTTACGTTGTTCGA
>NZ_JCAMRT010000018.1:0-140725 GCF_059821225.1 Paenibacillus sp. sg306046 | reverse complement strand
GCCTGCGCTGTTCTCTCGAACGGCCGAGTTGTAATGTACCATATCTGATTTGGTTTTGCAAGAGCTTTATTTCCCTCAGACCGGATAATCTTCTCAGTCCTTCACGACGGCATTCTCTTGAAGCTTGTAAATAGAAACCGCGGCATGCAAGTTCAAAGCTCCTCACACGCAGCGGTTCAAACGTTCATAGCTTGTATCCCCGGACCGCATAAACAGCAGCAAGTTGTCAACCCGTGAAGACACTTCGCACAGCCAGTCCTGTCTGAATCCGGCAAGGCATCTGGCTTGGCCGGGCTCAGCGAGCGGCGGCCTTGCCGCAGCCAGCGAAACACGGCCGCTCATGCCTCACGACCTGCTCAGGATACCGACCACGCCTCCAGCTTGAGCGACGACTCAGCTTTCAGATCAAGCGGCGAAAATTCCCCTCGCCGGTATTTCAAAAAAGCCGCGGCCGCAATCATCGCCGCGTTGTCCGTGCACAGCGCGAGAGGCGGCGCCAGCAGAGGCACGCCTGCGCTTGCGCAGCGCGCCTCCAGCGCGGCGCGCAGCCCCTTATTGGCGGCCACTCCGCCCGCCAGCAGCAGCTGCTTCGCGCCGTATGCCTTTACGGCGCGTATTGCCTTTTCCACCAGGACCTCGATGACCGAGTCCTGGAAGCCGCGAGCTACGGCCGCCGTCGCCAGCGGCTGCCCCTTCATCGCTGCGGTATTCAACGCAGCGAGCACAGCCGACTTCAGCCCGCTGAAGCTGAAGTCGAACGAATCCGGCTCCAGCCAGGCGCGAGGAAGCGGGACCGCTTCCTCCGCCTCATGAGCGAGCCGGTCAATATGCGGGCCGCCGGGATACGGCAGCTTGAGCGCACGGGCCACTTTGTCGTAGGCTTCGCCAGCCGCATCATCGCGAGTTTGCCCGATAATACGGAAAACACCCTCCGACTCCACATACACCAGCTCCGTGTGACCGCCCGACACAACAAGCGACATAAACGGGTACGCGAGCTGATGAACCAGCTCATTGGCATAAATATGCCCGGCGATATGATGGACACCGATCAATGGAAGCTCCAGCGCGCAGGCGAGTGTTTTGGCCGCCACGACACCGACAAGCAGCGCTCCGATCAAGCCCGGACCATGCGTCACGGCAATCGCGGACAGCTGGTCGGGACGAACCCCCGACTTGGCAAACGCCTCTTCGATAATGAGCGTGATCATCTCCACGTGCTGGCGCGAGGCGACCTCCGGCACAACTCCGCCGTACAGCTTATGAGTTTCCACCTGACTGGAAACAATATTTGCCAAAATATGTACGCCGTCCTGCACGATGGCAACGGATGTTTCGTCACAGCTCGTTTCAATGGCCAGTATAAATACAGGCCGGACAGCCTCGGTCCCGCAGGCGCTGCTGGCTGCTCCATCCTTACTGTTCACTTCGTTACCCCCTTACATTTCCATTTTCCATACCCAATTTAAAAGCCCCCGACTCCGTGAATAAGCGCTCTCGGGCGCTTCCCGGAACCGTGCAGTGCAATCCGCTCCAGCACTCAGGACTTGCTGACAGGCTTGGGCAAATCCGCCCACATAATCAGCGCATCCTCCTGGTTATCCGTGTAGTAGCCGCGGCGGACGCCGACGGAACGGAAGCCTTTTCGCGCATACAGCCGCTTGGCTACTTCATTGGATGGACGCACTTCAAGCGTCATCCGCTGCACGCCCAGCTGGCTCGCTGTGCGCTGCATCTCCGTCAGCAGCCTGTCTCCAAGCCTGCGACCGCGATAAGGAGCGCCGATGGCAATATTCGTGACATGGGCTTCTTCCATAATAAGCCACATTCCGCCGTAACCGACAATTTCGCCGGCCTGCTCCAGCACAATATATTTGGCAAACTGATTGTTCGTCAGCTCGTTCTGAAAGGCCGCCGCCGTCCAAGGCGTCGTGAACGATTCCTTTTCAATCGCGCATATCGCCGGAATGTCCTCGACCCGCATTTCCCGAAAATGCAAGGCGTCCGTCCCGCCGTGCAGCAGCTTGCGATTTTCCACGGCTCCCGCCCCTCCTCTACGATCTTGTGCCGAGAAGCTTCGCTTCGGCTTCCGCCAATTGCGTATAATTCGGAACCAATGCATGAACATGCTCCAATTCCCCCCGCTTCCAGCGCAGCCTGCCAAGCTCCGAGATAAATCTGGCGCGAACTCCGTGCTCCGTCATTTGCACCCTACCGTCCCACGCCTCGTTCAGCCGCTCGATTGCCCCTTGATGCAGCGCCGTTTCGCCGGCAAACAGCACCCGGTGCGGACGTTCCGCGCGGTCCATCTGCTGCCACGGCTCCAGCCATGGCTCAATCAGCCGGATCGCATCGTCAGCTACGCAGCGCCAGCCGACGGGCGACACCTCGTACACAGCGGTAAACGCCTGCCCGCGTCTGGCCTCGATCATCGGAATGATCCACGTCGTCTCTCCGGTCGCAGCCGCATGCTTGACCAGCTCCTCCAGCCCGGTCAGCCTGCCGTTGTGCGCCATAATCGTCTCTTCTTGCTGGACGGCTTGTCCCTGCAAGGTCAGACAAGCGCCGCCAAGCGCCATCGCCTCCAGCGAAGACACGCCAAGCAATGCCAAGCCGTGTGTCCAGGCGAACGTCTTGGCCACCGTGACCCCGATCCGAACACCGGTATAAGAGCCTGGCCCAATCCCGATCGCGAAGCCCCCAATGTCCCCGGCACGCAAACCGGCCTCGTCCAGCAGGCTTTGCAACGCAGGAACAAGGTATAATGAATGATTGCGCTCGGCGCGCGAGGTCATTTCACCGCTCCACACCTCGCCCTGCGACAAAGCGGCCGTCATATAAGCTGTCGAGGTATCGACGGCCAGCATCCATTTATTATCCTCATATTGCCGTTCTGAATTTGTTGTCATGTTAGCCATCCGTTCTCCTTTAACTGCATGCACCATGAAGTATAAGGCTCAGCGGCCGGGGTAAGACGAAAGCGCCGTCCTCCGTCAGCCGCATGCTCGATATAGATGGAGAGACGCTCCGGCGGAAGCAGCTCCTCCACCAGCGAAGCCCATTCGATCAGCGTCACGCCAGTGCCGTAAAAGTATTCGTCGAGCCCCAGCTCATCTGCCTCCTCCGCCGACAGCCGGTACACATCCATATGATAAAAAGGAAGCTCAGCTCCCCCATATTCCTTGATAATCGTAAAAGTCGGACTATTCACGACTCCCGCAACACCCAGCGAGCGCGCTACGGCCTGGGAAAACGCCGTTTTGCCCGCGCCAAGGTCGCCGTCCAGCGCCAGCACCGTGCCAGGCTGGAACAAGTCAGCCAGCTCTGCAGCCAGCTTATTCGTATCCGCCAGCGTCGCCGCGATAAATTCGTAGGAGGACATTCGTTATTTCTCGTCCTTTCCGTCACTAAAATGATTATACCCCTTCTTGTCAAGGGAAATGACCTCGCCGCCGCTCCGAATGAGCCGAACCTCGCGATGCTCCCCGTTCACCAGCCCGATCAGCCGCAGCGAAATGCCGATTTCGCTCAGCTTGCGCTGCAGCTCAGCGGCCTGCCCGGCAGGAACGGTGCCAAGCAGCTCGTAATCCTCGCCGCCGTTAAGCACGTAATCCAGCGGATTGCGCCCAAGGCTCGCTGCATAAGCGGACAGCTCCTCCGCAATCGGAATCCGCTCCTCGATCAGATCAATTCCGATCCCGGAAGCTTCGGCAATTTCCCAGGCTTCGCTGGATAACCCGTCGCTAATATCGTTTAATGCGCCGCACATCCCCGATTCACGCAGCGCAAGCCCGGCCTCAATCTGCGGCAAAGGGCGGCAATGAGCTTGCACCAAATCCGGGTACCAGCTCCGGCCCTCGTCTGGCGCTCCGCTGTCTGATGCCCCGCTGTCTGGCGCTCCGATGAAGCAGGAAGAAGGACCGCATACGGCCAGAGGGCTGTCCATCTCTAGTTGGAGCATCACCAGCTGCGGCTCATGCCCGGTCACAGGGGCCGCTTCTTCCGTTGCTTCCGCTTCCGGGGCTGCTTCTTCCGCAGCTTCCGCTTTCGAGGCCGCCGCTTTCGCCTGCTCCGTGTCGTCTCCCGCTGGCCGCACGAAGCCTTCTCCCGCCTCATGCGTCTCCCCCGCAGCCGGCCACTCGCAGGCGGGACGGTTAACCCGCAGCAGCCAATCCAGTCCTGCGGCCGAGCGGCCCAGGCAGCCGGTCGTAAACACCACATCACCCGCCTGAGCCGAGCTTCGGAGCAATGCGCCCCCAACCGGTGCCTCGCCGATTACCGTAACCGAAATGGTGATGCCGCCGATCGAAGAAGTTGTGTCGCCGCCCACAATGGCGATGCCATAACGGCTGGCGCATTCGTACAGCCCTTCATACATCGCCTGGATTCGCTGCTTCTTCGCCGACCGGGGAACCGAAAGCGCGATCAGCGCAAAGCGCGGCTGACCGCCCATCGCCGCGATATCGCTGACCGCAGACGCCATCGCCTTAAAGCCAACATCATGGTCGCGCATGGTAACGGTTTTAAAATGAACTTCTTCTGTCATCGTATCACAGCTCAAAATCAACTGTGTGCCGAAATTCACATTAACGACCGCAGCGTCGTCGCCGATTCCAACGGCTACTCCCGCCTGTTCCAATAAAGCAGATGGTTGCTTGTCGCCCGTCAGCAGGCGAATCAGGGAGAATTCATCCAATTGTGCCACGTTGATCCGCCTTTCGCCTCGCACTTGTTTTGACCATTATTATAGACCTTGGCCTTGGCTCGCCGCAACAAAAAAGCTCTCCGGTCTATTCCCTGACCAGCAGGAAGAATAGTCGGAAAGCCACGACAAGCAAAGCTGAACAAAGCTATTGAATTTCCTGCAATTGCTCGACGGGCACAATCTTCGTTTCGGCGGGACGGTCCTCATCATGCACCTTGGCTGTACCGGCGTCAACGTCTACCCGGTCGATCCAGACCGCGACTCCATTTAGCTCAACATTAATTTTCCGGTCGGCTTCTAAAATTTCCTGTGCGCGATATGCTTTCATTCCGTTCCATCCCCATCGGTGACAGATTCGGGATGCTTCATCGTATCGGTCGTCGAATCGTCAATCAGCCCGTTGTGCATAGACACGGTGCCGCCGCCGAGCCCTTCATTAATCATCCGGTCGATATCCATGAAATACGCGTCCCGACCTTCATGCCCCGCATCACTGGACAATTCGCTTCCGGCCCCGTTTGCTTGCTCACTCATGGCTTACGCCTCCTTCCCTGGATTGGATGGCTTGCCGCTCGCAACAAGCCTCCATCAACCATAGCGTCCCCGGGAATAACCGCCCGCATACGTCGTTTCTCCCTCCTCTTCATGGAACAGATGGAATGAAAACTGCGGGCGAAAAACGCCCCTTCCAGTGATCGGGCGGCTTGTCTGAGCGCATACTACAGAAAAAAAGACAGGAGGAACGTATCCATGCACACGGTCTGGAAAGGCGCGATCAGCTTCGGCCTCGTTCACGTGCCGGTAAAAATGTTTTCGGCTACGGAGGATAAAGATATTTCGATGCGGATGATTCATAAAGCCTGCAATACGCCGTTAAACTTTGTCCGCAAATGTCAGCATTGCGATCGGGAGGTCGGCTGGGAGGAGATCGCCCGCGGTTACGAATATGAACCAGGGGCATTTGTGCTGTTTGAGAAGGACGAGCTGGAGCAGTTGACTGGCGAAGTGACCAAGGAAATCAAAATTTTGGATTTTGTCGATTTGACGGAGATTGATCCGGTTTATTTCCACAAAACGTATTATTTGTCCCCGAATGAAACGGGCTCCGGCGCTTACCGGCTGCTGCTGGAGGCGATGCGGTCCACAGGAAAAATAGGCATTGCCAAAGTTTCGATCCGCTCCAAATCCAGTCTGGCCGCAATCCGGATTATCGACCGCTGTCTCGCGATGGAAACCATTTATTATCCGGATGAAATCCGGCCGATCGAGCAGGTGCCGAATTTGCCGGAAGCAGCGGAAGTAAATGCCAAGGAACTGGAAATGGCTCAGCTGTTGATTAATCAGCTGTCTACCCCGTTCGAGCCGCACAAATATACGGATACGTACCGGGAAGCGCTGCTGGCCGCTATTGAGCAGAAAGTATCCGGCCGGCAAATCAGTCTCGCTCCTGAGCCTCAACGGGCCAACGTGATCGACCTGATGTCCGCGCTGCAGGCCAGTCTGGAGGCGGTTAGCCCCCTGGTGAGTCCTGTAGCCACTGAGCCTTCGCCCAAGACGAAAAAAACCGGGGACACAGCGAAGCCAGCCAGCAAAACGTCCCGAAAAAAGAAGCAGCCGGTGTCTTCGTAAACGATGGAGCCGTGCCTTGTCTCGAATGCCCAGGATTATACTTGCCAAGTTAAGTAGTGGTTTCAGTATGAACGGTCACGCTGCGGAACCTGATCCAGCGTACAAGCCGCAAGGGGGATTTCCGTAAATGCCTGAATGCTCGGATGCCGCATCGTTCCGCTGGCCGTCCATTCCATAAACTGAACCTTCACCGTCAGCTCCGGCTTGACCCAGACGGCGTCCTTGCCTCGTTCCGGCTCATTGACGAAGGGCCGCTCCGGCGTGATGCGGCTTTTCACTTGTTCGGTCAGCTCCTGCCAGGCTTGGCGATTCAGCTTCCCTGTACCGGCGTGGCCGATATAAACAAATGCGCCGTCCGGATCATACAGGCCAAGGAGCAAGGCATTAACCGTTCCGTCCCGATAGGTGACGCCGCCGACAGCTGCATACAGGTCATGCTGAATTTTCAGCTTCTGCCAGCGAGCATCTTTGCCGCCTATCGCATAGGTGCTGTCCAGGTCCTTGCAGACGATGCCCTCCATGCCATGCTGGAGCATCACCTTCATCAGCCCGTCCGCATCCGCAACATTTTGCACAAGCTGCACATCCGGCTGCGGTTGAACGATTTGCTGCAGCAGCTGCTGGCGCTCCGCCAATGTCTTGTCGGTGACCCAAACGCCATTCACATAAAGCAGATCAAAAATCATATACGTCACCGGGATCAGCTTCGCCATGCGATAAATGGAGGAGTCCTTTTTCAATCCGTCCCGCTGCATAATGGCCTGAAAAGCCGGGCGGTTGTGATGAAAAGCAATCAGCTCGCCATCCAAAATAAAGGAATGTGCCGCGCAATATCTGGAGGCTGCCGTCAGCTCCGGATATTGCAGCGTCCGGTCATGCTGACGCCGATTGACAAGCCGAACGCCCGCGGCATCGCAGTACGTCAGCATACGTACACCGTCCCATTTGATTTGAGCGACCCACTGGCTGCCAACCGGGCTGCTGTCTACGCGAACCGGCTCAAACGGGGTTAAAGGCTTCAGCATGGCGGCGCTCCTTTTTCGATGGATGTTTGCAAGTAAATCGTATATTCCTTGCACTTAAATCAGGATTCCTCTGCGAGAAATGGCCTGTATCAACAAAATAATCTCTACAAAGGAGGCCAGCCGGATGAATCACCCAGGCAGCCCGGCAGCGATGGGAAAGTCGCCTGCCAGCAAAGGCTTTATTACAGTGGAAGGCCAGGAGCTGACCATTACAAACCCGGATAAGCTGCTCTGGCCGGAGCAAGGCATTACGAAGGCAATGTATCTGGAAAAGCTTGCCCGGCTGGCTCCGTATATGCTGCCCTATTGCCGCGACCGCTATTTGACGACGATCCGCTTTCCCCACGGCTGGAACGGCAGCTCCTTTTACCAGAAAAATGCGCCTGCGCCGCTGCCGCCATTCGTACGAACAGCGGAGCTGGACGGAATTCGCTACGTGCGGCTGGATTCGCTGCCTACGCTGTTATGGCTCGGCAATCTGGCCGCGCTGGAATTTCATCCGTCTTCCCAGCGCATCGGAGATTCGCGCCCGGTCGAATGGCTGATGGATATTGACCCCAGCGTTGATCCCGAACCGCGTATTATGGAAGCCGCCACCATCATTGGCGCGATTCTCGACGGCATCCATATCCAGTCCGTATGCAAAACCTCGGGCGCTACCGGCGTGCAGCTGTATGTGCCACTGGACCCCGAGCGGGGTTATACATTTGACGAGCTGCAGCGGATTGGCGCCTTCGTCGCCCGGTATGCGGTCCAGAAGCATCCTCGGTTATTTACGGTTGAGCGGCTGAAGAAAGATCGAGGCGACCGGATTTATATTGATTACTTGCAGCACGGCTACGGCAAAACATTGTCCGCTCCGTACACCCCGCGCGCGCGAAAGGCCGCTTCTATCTCCACGCCGCTTACCTGGAGCGAGGTGGCGCTTCGTCCCGATCCGCGCGACTTTAACTTGCTTACCATTGAAGCCAGATTGCGCCAAACCGGAGACCTGCTGGCGGCGCTGCCGCCGCAAAACCTGGATGCCGTGCTGGATTTTCTGCCTCCGGCTCCAGCCAAGCCCGCACCCGCGGCTGCATCCCGGGCAAAACCCGGCGCAGCGGCCTTACATTAACGGCGACAGCAGTCGGCCCGCGACCTCCTTCAACCGCTGCGCCTTGGACCGCTTTTCGAACTGATCCAGCTTCAGCTCGCGGCTGTCCTTCAAATCCTGCAGAAAGTCGGATTCGAGCCGGTGCAGCGTTTCCTTGTCAAACATTACGGCATTCAGCTCAAAGTTGCTGTAAAAGCTGCGCATATCCATGTTGGCGGTCCCGACGGAGGCCAGCAGCCGGTCGATCAGCATCACCTTGGCATGAATGAACCCTTTGCGGTAGGCATAAAAACGTACTCCCGCCTGCATCAGCTCCTCCATGAAGCTAAGCGAGGCGTAGTTGACGATCCGCGAATCCGGCTTCTCCGGATAAATAATCCGCACATCCACGCCGCTGATCGCAGCTGTCTTCAAGCCCATCGAAATACTCGGGTCAGGGATAAAATACGGGGTCGTAATATAGATTCGTTTTTTGGCCGCTGTAATCGCACCGAAGTACATCTCCAGCACCGCATCCCAATGCGCGTCCGGGCCGCTGGACAACATCTGGACCGGCTTCCTTCCCGGACAATCATGCTCCGGAAACAACGCCGAATCCGTCAGCCGCTGGCCGCTGGCAAAATGCCAGTCGGTCAAAAACGTATGCTGCAAGGAAAATACCGCATCGCCCTCCAGCTCCAGATGCGTATCGCGCCAAAATCCGAGCTGCGGATTGCCGCCCAAATATTCGTTGCCGATATTAAGGCCGCCGACGTAGCCCTTTTTGCCGTCCACGACAACGATCTTCCGGTGGTTGCGGTAATTGATCCGCTTATCGAAGAAAGCGATGATCACCGGAAGAAATAAATACACCTCGCAGCCCGCCTGCCGCAGCTCGGTCACAAAACGCTCGCGCAGCTGGTAGCTGCCGATCCCGTCAAAGATACAGCGGACCGTCACGCCCTCCCGCGCCTTGCGCATGAGCACCTCCTGGAAGCTGCGCCCGGCCTCGTCATGCCGAATCGTGTAAAACTCGAAGTGGATAAACCGGGTTGCCTGCTCCATTGCGGCCAGCATCGCGGGATATGCCTCAGCCGCGTCGGTCAGCACCCTCACCTCATTGCGCATCGTGATCAGAGAGCCCGGAATATTATTGAGCAGTGCGAATAACCGGGTTTCCGTGCGCCAGCCCCGAATTCGATCTTCATCAATGCCGAGCGCCTGCGGCTTCTGCTTTTTGCCGTAGTCGCGGAGATCTCCGCTTACCCTGCGTCCAATGCGCCTCACTTTTTTCCGCTGCGTGTAATCCTTGGCGAGGAAGTAATAGACAGCGAAGCCCACGATCGGGATGATAAATAAAATAAACAGCCACGCCATCGCCTTCGACGGCCGGCGCACCTCTACCAGCAAAATCGTCAAGATTTGCAAAATAAACAAGACAAGCGCAATGACAAGCCCTAACACGATATCTTCCTCCTTGGCAGGCGGCTCCTGCTCCGGATAATTGCTCCGCTTTGGCAAGGCGCTTTAACTCAGGCGGCCTCTTCTGCTAGTTTTAACCACGACGGGCAGACCTATTCGAGCCTGGCGTGAGAAGGAACCTCTTGGATAATTTGGGACGAATGGAGCCAAAATAGGTTGGACATGCGAGCGAAGAAGCCTGACAGCGAGAATGAGAGGAGCGGGGATGCATGGTGCTCAGGCCAGGAAAACATAAGCGGCGGCAGCAGGCGGAGGATGGGATGCTGAACCGCGATTACCGGTTTATCGAGGAGCTGCGCACAGTACCGATCTCGCTGGAGCTTGCGAACAACCAGCGTTATTTAACGGAGCTGTTCGATAACTGCTCGGACTTCGTCATCCGTGAATTCAAGCTGCAGGACAGCGCCAATGCCGTGCTTTTTTTCGTAGACGGGATGGCTAATACGGAAGAAATCAACAGCTCCATGAAGGCGCTGATGATTCTGGAGGGCGGCGAACGGCTGATCGACGATATTTCGGCGACTGCGCTGCCCGTCTCGCAAATTGAGAAGGTCGACAATTACAGAGACCTGCTCCTCGCTGTGCTCGGCGGCGATACGGGCTTGATCGTCGACCGCAACAACAAGGCGCTGCTGCTTGGCGTTCGCGGCATGGAGAAACGCTCGATCAACGAGCCGGAGACGGAATCCGTCATTCGCGGTCCGCGCGAAGGCTTCGTAGAAAATATACGTACGAACACGTCGATGATCCGGCGCAAGCTGAAGACGCCTCACTTGAAAATGAAGCCGCTTATTATCGGCCGGGAAAGCAATACCAATGTTGTCGTAACGTATCTGGAGGACCTCGCTGAGCCGTCCATGGTCGAGGAAGTGCTGCGGCGGCTGCAAAAAATTGATCTTGACGGAGTGCTGGAATCCGGATATTTGGAGGAGTTTATTCAGGACTCCGCCTACTCCCCCTTCCCGCAGGTGCAATATACGGAACGGCCGGATATGGTCGCCTCCGCCTTGCTGCAAGGCCGCATCGGCATCATCGTGGACGGGACGCCGTTTGTACTGCTGGTGCCGTTTATTTTCGCGCAAATTTTGCAGGCAACGGAGGATTATTACGAGCGGTTTCAAATCTCGACGCTGATCCGCTGGCTGCGGTACACCCTCGTCTTCCTCTCGCTGATTACGCCGGGCATGTATGTTGCGGTCACGACGTACCATCAGGATTTGCTGCCGACCACGCTGCTGTTGTCCATTGCCGCTGCGCGCGAAGCGATTCCGTTCCCAGCCGTGGTGGAGGCGCTGATCATGGAAATTACGTTCGAGGCGCTGCGCGAAGCGGGCATCCGGCTGCCGAAAACGATCGGCTCGGCGGTATCCATTCTCGGCGCGCTCGTCGTCGGGCAAGCGTCCGTGCAGGCGGGGATTGTGTCAGCGCCGATGGTCATCGTCGTCTCGATCACAGGGATTGCCTCCTTCACAATTCCCCGGTTCAACGGGGCCATCGCAATCCGCATGCTGCGCTTCCCGATTATTATTGCGGCGTCGGTGTTTGGCATCTACGGCATTATGACCGCCTTGCTGCTCATTATCGGCCATATGGCCAGCTTGCGTTCGTTCGGCATCCCTTATTTATCGCCGCTTGCTCCGCTTTCGGCAGCAGATATGCAGGATATTTTAATCCGCGCCCCGATCTGGGCGATGAAGGATCGCCCTTCCTTCATGCCAACACTGGACCCCACCCGGATGAGCGACGCGCTGCCGGATGAAATCAAGCAGCAATCCGGCCAGCGCGGCAAGGAAATCACCCATCCGAGCGACGTGCCGGACAAGGAGGAGGACGCCTGATGCGTGCGTTCAGACGGGCCTGCGCTGTCATCGTCATGCTGCTGCTGCTGACAGGCTGCTGGGATCGGACAGAAATTAACGACCTGGCGTTTATTTTGTCCAGCGCCATTGATCTCGACAAGGACGGAAGCATCCGCTTCAGTGTCATGCTCCCGCTGCCCGGCTCGATGGGCGGAGCTACCGGCGGGGGTGGCGGTACAGGCGGCGGCAGCGGCAAAAGCTATTACCTCGATTCGGAGTCCGGGCGAACGTTCAAGGACGCTTATAACAAACTGCAGAAGCGCATGGCCCGCAGGATGGTGTTTGCCCACCGCCGAACGGTGCTGATCGGGGAAAGCCTGGCCCGCGATGTCGGCGTGCTTGACGTATTTAATGCGACGCCGCGTTCGGCGGAAAGCCGGATGACAACCTACTTCATTATTACGAAAGGAAAAGCGTATGATCTGCTGCGGGCGACGCCGCGCTTTGAACGATTTCCGTCCGAGGCGATCCGCGAGCTGGCCAAGTCGAAGATGGTGATTGATATGAATCTGAAAGACTTTGCGCTGGCCTTGAGCTTGCCGGGAAGCGATCCGGTTGCGCTTCATATGGGCACGCGGCGGTCGGAAAAAAGTCTGGAGCCGTCTACCGAAGTCGAGCTGCTGGGCTACAGCCAGTTTAAGGGCGACCGGCTCGTCGGCACGCTGGAGGGCCGGGCTGCAGCCGGGCTGACCTGGCTGAAGGCAGGAAGCATCAGCAGCAGCGCCACGCTGTGGACGAAGGAGCAATTTATCAATGTCCGGGTGTTCGATACAGCCAGCAAAATCATGGTGGAAATCAAGAACGGCCAGCTGAGCTTCGATATTATCGTCAACACGAAGGCGAAGGTGACCGAAAGCAGCCACTATTACGATTTCAGCGAGACGGAAAAATTGAACGAAATTGAGAAGCTGCTTTCCCAGTACATCAAGCAGAGCATTGAAGAAACAATCAAGCGCATGCTGGAAAAAAACGCGGACTCGGCCCAGCTCGGCAACCACGTCTGGCGCGCCTATCCGAAAATTTGGGCGAAGGAGTACCAGAAGGTATGGCCCGAGCCGCTGAAGTCGGCAAAGTTTACGATTCACGTCAGCAGCACGCTGACCGAGACCGGGCTGATCACAGACAATATTATTAGATCGGAGATGTAACGATGAGCTCAACCGAGTTTCTGATCTGCTTCGTCCTGCTGGCGGTTCTGCTGCTATTTTCCAACATGAAGCACTGGGCCGAGCTCAAGGGAGCGCTTAAATATTTTTATGTGCTGATGTATGTGCTGACCTTTGCTCTGAGCATCCTCATGATGCTGCAAATTCAGGTTCCGATGCCGACCCAGTTCTTCATCACGCATGTCTCGCCATGGGTGTTTTCGATGATCCATCCGAAGTAGCTTCGAAAAAAGGAGGCGCCAGATGTCCGCGAATTTACAAATCATCGGTCACCGGCAGTTCGCCTGGCTCATCTGCTCGCTCCTGACAGGGGGCGGGCTGCTGAGTCTGCAAAATGAACTGTTTCGCGTGGCGAAAATGAGCGCCTGGATGACGTATTTGCTGCCGATGCTGTATGCGCTGCTCGTTGCCTATGTGCTGACGAAGCTGGCCCAGCGCTTTCCGGGCAAGCATTTGTTTGAAATTAATACGATCGTGCTCGGCCGGTTGCTCGGCACCTGCGCCAATCTGGTCATCCTCGCCCATTTGTGGCTCATTTTGCTGCGCAACTTACGGGGCTTTAATCAGTTTATCGGGACGACTCTGCTGCCCAATACGCCGAATGGCATTCTGATTATGCTGACTATTTTGCTGCTGATTTTCTACGGCCGAACAAGTATCGAGGTTGTGGCGAGGGTGAACGAGCTGTTTTTCCCGTTTTTTTTCCTGCAAATTATGCTGTCGCCGCTTGTATTGTCCAATGAGGTTGACCCTCAGCTCGTTATGCCGATGATCACGCTGGATATGAACCATTATTCCTTCGCCAGTCTGCTCTGCATCGGCTGGTATGGCGATATTCTCGTAGCGGGCGCTTTCCTGCACACGCTGTGGAGCACAAGGCAGCTGCGCTCGGCGTTCCGTCACGGCATTATGATGTCGTCCGTGCTTTTGAGCGTGTCGATGTTCATGATGCTGATCGTGCTGGGCCCAACGATTCCGGGCAATATGCTGTACCCGTTCTACAGCCTGGTCCAGCATATTCATATTACGGACTTCCTGGATCGGATGGACCTGTTTATTCTCAGCATCTGGTATCCGATTACCGCCTGCAAAATCATTCTTGTCTACCTGGCCTTCCTGACCGGCATCGCCAGCCTGTTCAGGCAACGCGACTATACGGTTATCAACTCGCCGATCAGTCTGTTTCTACTGCTGACGACCTTGCTGGCGTTCAAAAGCACGACGGAGGTCGTGAGCTTCGGTACCTTCAGCTCGCCGGTCATCGTAGCCTGCTACCAGCCGCTGCTGCTGATCAGTCTGCTGATTGCGGCCCGGCGCTTTCCGCTTCGCAAGCAGCAAAATCAGCAGCAGGGCGACAACTCCGCGTCTAACGACTCATCCGGACAGCAGAAGCCGGAGAAGCAATCGTCGGGCAGCTCCGGCGGCGGGTCAGCAACCCGCAAGCAGGTTAGAGGACGGCTCGCCCGCGTCTCTGATGTCGTGTGGGTACGCATCGGCAATGGAGCGCTTGCGCTTAGCATTGCGCTGTCAATCGCGGGGCTGCTGCTGGGTCCCGGCTCGGCGCTGCTCGGGATTGTATGTGGAGGCGGCTACGCCCTTTGTCTGGGCTTCGCTTATCTGGTCTCCTATTTTGAAATGAGAAAAACAACAGATTACAACAGCCGACGTCCCGCCAGCCGCTAAGGCAGACAGCCGGGTACAGCATCTGGAATCGAGTGCAACCATGTGGAATGCCTACGTAAAGATGTATACGATTGGAAAGGGGTACTCATGAACTTCAAGTGGTTTCAGGACAGACTCACCTTCGTGATCATTCCCGATACGAATGCGGGGGTCGTCCGCTTTAAATTGTCAAGGGCGGCCGTATGCGGACTGCTGTTGGCAGGACTGCTGCTGGCAAGCCTGGCCAGTTATGTATATGTACAGCCTGTCGTACAGGCAGCGACTTTCCAGCGAACGAGCGAGCTGATGGGAACAACGGCCCGGCTGGAGTCGGAGCTGCACAGCAAACGGCAGCGTTTGTCCGAGCTGCAGCAGGAGGTGCTGTCTCTATCCCGACAGGCGGCTGAGCTGCACAGCCGCATGGAAACGGTCAAACAGCTGGAGCGGGAGCTGCGGCAGCTGACGCCAGCCATCGAGCCCGGCCGGCTGGATGGGCAGGCAGCGGGCTTGCTGCCCGAGTCAGGGCTGCTGCCAGCTACGCCAGTCATCGAGCCCGGCTGGCTGGACGGGCAGGCAGCCGAAGCTGCGCTGACGTCTGCAGCGGCTGCCTCGCGTCAGTCGCCCGCGTTGCCCGTTTTCCTTGGTATCGAAGCCGCTGACGTCGCTGCTCCGCCCAAGGATGCGCTTAAACTGGCCGCTGCGGTCGGCCGGAGCTTCACACGGCTGGACAGCGAGCTGAGCGCCCTGAACACGCGGCTGATCACCTCGCGCAGCAAGCTGCTGGAGCTGACGCCCAGCGCGTGGCCGACCGTCTCCCGGATCGTCACCTCCACTTATGGCTACCGTGAAGACCCCTTCACAAGCAAGCCCAGCTTCCATCGCGGTCTGGATATCGCAGGACAGCTTGATGATCCGGTCGTTGCTTCGGGGGAAGGAATCATTCAGAAGGTGAGCAGCGACAGCTTCCATGGCAAGTACATTGTTGTCGCGCATACGCCTGAGCTGCACAGCTGGTATATGCATCTGAACCGAACGGATGTCATGCCGGGACAACGCGTCCGCAAGGGGCAGCAATTGGGCGGACTCGGAACGACCGGGCGCAGCACCGGTCCTCATCTGCACTACGAGGTGCAGCTTCAAGGTAAAAGCCTGGACCCGAACCGCTATTTTTCCCGTTCAGCAATGATTGCGGCCGATTGAGGACGCGGCTCGCCTCCTGTTCATGGCGCTCGCCTTGCGGGTACTTCCTCTCCTCCCGTTCGCGTGCCGTTCGCCCCGGCGGATGCAGGGGGCTGGCCCGCATGGTATACTAAGGAGAAACTGCGTCAGCGCAAGTGAACAGGAGATAAGCCTATGCATACGCAAACGATTCTTTTTGATCTGGATGATACCCTTATTTATTGTAATAAATTTTTCGAGCTGGTCATGGATCAATTCGCGGATCAGATGGAAACCTGGTTTCACGGACACCATCTGTCAATCAAGGAAGTGAAGCAGAAGCAAGCGGAGCTCGATTTGCAGCGGGTACTCGTCAGCGGCTTCTCGCCCAGCCATTTTCCCGAATCCTTTGTGGAAACGTACGAATTTTATTCCGATCTGACCGGACGAGCCGCCAGCACTGACGAAGTCAAACGGCTGACGGAGCTGGGCTGCTCCGTTTATGGACATGGCATCGAGCCTTATCCGCATATGGAGGAAACCTTGCGCGCGTTGGCCGCTGAAGGCCACGAGCTGCATTTGTACACCGGGGGCGATCCGGCCGTTCAGATGCGCAAGGTGAAGGAGGCCAGGCTGGAGCGGTATTTCGCCGACCGGATTCATATTACACGGCATAAAAACACCGAATTTCTGGAGGGCATTCTAAGCGCCAACAGGCTGGACCGCTCGCGGACATGGATGATCGGCAATTCGCTGCGCACCGATATGATTCCGGCGTTGACCTGCGGGATTCATGCGATCTTTATGCCCGCCGAGCAGGAATGGTCCTACAACCAGGTTGAAGTTAACGTACGCCCGGCCGGCGCTTACTTCACGCTTTCTTCGCTGCAGCTGATCCCGGAAACGATCCGCAGCTACGCTGCAGCCAATACGCCGAAGGGCGGGGCCGGCGTTTCCCCTGTATCCCCGGCCTCGGCGGCAGCCAGTGACCATTAAGCACCGGGCGCTTCCGCTTTGAGCGCCTGCCAGGCTCTCCACTTGGACCAGTTGAATTCGGACCAGGACGGGGAGCTTTGTTGTGCAAAAGCATCGCGGTAGCGCTGCAGCGCCTCTTCCGGCAGCTGCGGGTAGCTGGCCTTGAGCGCCAGAATAGCCGGCACGGCCTCATAGCTGAGCGAACCGAGATAAGCCGCGTCCAGTACGCCGCTCCGTTCGAAGCGCGCTGCATTATTGCGGACAATCATGCCCTCAATCCCGATATAATTAATCAGTACATACGCCGCTACGGCTACAACCAGATAGCACCGCACAAGCGGAAGCTTTTCCTTCCACAGCTTGACAAGCGCCAGTACAAACAGCACCAGTAAAAAGATCATAAACGCATGCACAAGCAGCCGGGTAATCGTATAGCCGTACGCTTCCTCGTACATCGACAGCCGCATATATGCGGAGCTGAGCATAATGCCCGTGCAGCTGACAAGCAGTGCCAGCAGCACCCGCAGCCAGCGCCATGCCGCCGGAGACGGCCGCTTCACGCCATACAGCGTGCCGATCAGCACCGTCAGGTTAATCAGCGTGACGACGACCAGCTCGGCGAAGCCTCTGCGGGCATAAGCCGCATAAGTAAGGTCGTCCGGCAGCTCAGCCGTGCCTCCGAAGAAATAGGAAAACTGGACGAAGGCAAACAGCAAGTACACCGCATTCATCAGTACAAGCACAGTGCCGGTAACAGTGGCATCAAGTTTAAACGGCGAGCCCTCTGTTCGCGGATGCACATGCGGCTGGGACGGGCCAGCGTCCCGCTCGGGAAGCTGGCCGCCAGCCGACAGCAGCTTCTTCTCCGAACCGGAAAGTGCGTGCGACGGCGATTCGGCTCCCTGTGCCTGAACGTGAGCCGAAGCCTTTGATGGCGAGATGGGGCCGCCAGCGGCAGGCGATGCGCCAAGATTGCCGGCGCTTACGTTGGCAGACTTGTGTCCGGCAGAAACCGTCGTCGGCTTCGGCCGCAGCAAGCCGGCGATGTACGCAAACAAGCCGGTCATCACAAGCAGCACCCATACGGTACGCTGGAATGCTTCTGCCAGATTGCCGTTGCCGAACAGATTCGGGAGCCTCGACAGCGAGCGGTCAAACATCGCGTCCGCCGAAGCGAGCAGCCCAAGCACGGCCGCCAGCAGCGGCATTGCGATCAGCACGCCCAAAGCGACCTTCCCGATCGTGCGGGAGCTGCCCTTCCCATGTGCAGCGGATGCCCAGCCGATGACCAGCGCCACCGGCCGGGGCATGTACATCAAGGTCTGCGCAATGGCCTGCTCCAGCATGGCCGCCACCAGCCCTGAGCGCTTGTCGGTCCGATAAGTCGCAGTCGTATGCAGCACGATCAACACCGGAATCACCAGCGTATTCAACACCATAAACACTTGGTTCGTAAATAGCGCATACGTCAGCGACAGCAAGCCAATCGGCAGCAGCCAGACCGAGGTCGGCTCGCTGCGCAGCCCTTTTACCCCTACTCCAGCCATCCACTGCAGCAGGACATAAAACGCAACGATAAATAGCGGAACGGAGACGCCCCAGCCTTTCTCGAAAAACAGCAGATGATGCAGCAGCCCGCCGACGAAGGAAGCCGCCAGCAGCTTCTTTTCATTAAAGGAAGAGTTCAAAGACATTGGCATACCGTTCTCCTCCCGTTCCTTGACGAGACATCATCTGGTCCCGCAGCGGATGCAGCGTCCGCAGCAGCAGCAATAGCTGACGTCCCATTGTCCGCAGCGTGCCGATCTGCAGCGGCAGCTCCGGGAGCCGCTCGCCAAGCTCCAGCCGCGCTTCGAACCGCGACAGCGTTCGCAGCCCGCGCAGCAACGCTGCCGGCGTCCGCCTGTACGCGGCCCATGCGCGAAGCAGCTCTCCGCGCTCCGCGACCAGTCCGTCCGCGATCGTCCCGCCCTGCAGCTTGCCGCAGCCGAGCCGGGCAAGCACCCACACGGCGTACGCCAAGTCTTCCTTGGCGGGTGCCGTCTGCAGCGCCTGTTCGGCTTCGAGCAGCAATTGATGTTCCCATGACAACGTTAAAGGTTTGATCGACAAGCGAATCCCCCCTGAATCGGTAGTTTTATCCTTTATTAGGATAGCGATAGGCGAATGCCCACCTCTTCATTGTAGCTTGCAAAATAAGAATAAAAGGCGTAAATTTCGAATTATGAATTTCGTATTTTATGCTGCTCCGTCAGGAGGCTTCCATTATGAAATTATCCGCTTACTATATGCGGCTGCGTGAGCACTACGCCTATGCAGCGCCGGATCAGGAGCTGACCGTCACGCTCGGTGAGCTGGCGCTGCTGCTGCAATGCACGCACCGCAACACCCAGCTGCTGCTGACGCGCATGCAGCAGCTCGGCTGGGTGGACTGGCAGCCCCGCAGAGGCCGGGGCAACCGGTCCTCGCTATTTCTCCTCGCACCCGCCGAAGATATCGCGCTGGCGATTGCCCAGGAGTTGGTCGAGCATAAGGATTTGCGCGGTGCACTGGAGCAGCTTAACCGCTTCTCGCCGGAAAGCGCGGCCAAGGATACGTTTCACCGCTGGCTGAGCGCGCAATTCGGCTACACGAGCGAGGTGCAGGGCAACAAACGGCTCGATATTTTACGATTTCCGCTTACGCAGCCGCTGCAATCGCTTGATCCGGCAACGATTCATTTCACCACGGAGGCGCATCTCGTTCACCAGTTGTTCGATCCTCTGGTCCGCTACAACCGGCTGACCCAAACGATCGAGCCGCATCTGGCCCATGCGTGGGAGGTCAGCGCAGACCGGAAAGCCTGGACCTTCCACCTGCGCAAAGGCGTCTTGTTCCATCACGGCCGGGAGCTGACGGCGGCCGATGTCGCTTATTCGTACGACCGGCTGCGACGGCTGGCCGGTGGCGCCTTGTACAGCTGGGTCCATCGCCAAATTGAACGGCTCGAAGCCGTCGATCCGATTACAGTCCGGGTCAAGCTGAAGGAGCCTAATGAGCTGTTTTTGCAGTTCGCGGGCACGAACCGCGCGTCGATTGTCCCGGCCGACCGGTGCGCAGAGCTGGAGGACCGATTTGCGCTGGCGCCTGTCGGCACCGGCCCGTTCCGGCTGGCCCATCTGGATGAAACAATGTGCGTGCTGGATGCATTTGCCCCCTACTTCCAGGGCCGGGCCCATCTGGACCGGGTGGAGCTGTGGCATATTCCGAATTTGCAGCAGCAGGATTACGACCGGACGCTTGGCAGCTTCCAGGTGCTGCATAATTACAGACTGCCGGACGAAGCGGCCGCAGACTGGCAGCAAATTCAGCAAAAGGGAGCAACCTGCCGCTTCCTGACCTTCAATCTGCTCAAGCAAGGTCCGCTGCTTGATCCCGCTGTGCGCGGGCTGGTCATGGCGGCGCTGGACCGCGACAAGCTGCTGGAGCGCATCGGCGGAGACGCCGTCGGCGTGGCCGACAGCTTTCTGACCTATGGTCAGGCGGCTGACCCTGGCGCGGCAGCCATTCCTTGCCGATACCCGGCAGAGCAATTTCGGCGGCTCGTCCGCAGCAGCTCCGGCTACCGCGGAGAGCGGCTGCGCCTCTGCACGATTACGCAGTATGAAGAGGACGCGCAGCTCATTCAGACACTGCTTCAGGAGGCTGGCTTTGCCTGCGAGGTCAAGCTGCTCACCGCGCAGCAGTTCAAAAGCGAGCAGAGGCTCCACGCCGATCTGCTGCTCTTTTCCCTGATGCTGGATACGGATGCCGAGCTGCGGTTGTTTGATTTGTACACGAGCATGCAGCGACATCTGGAGCCGTCGGTCAAGCAAGTCGTCGGCTCGCTGCTGCATCAGATGCTGCTGGAGCCGTCCCAGACAGGGCGAACCGAGCTGCTGCAGCGCATCGAATCGCATCTGACGGCGCGGCGGGTGCTTTGCTTCCTTTATGAGAAGCGGCTCAAAACGATTTATCATACGTCGGTAAAAGGCATTTCGCTGGATGCGCTGGACTGGGTGCAATTCAAAAACATCTGGTTTCGGCCATAAGCCAAGCTGTTCCCGCATACGCATGATAAAAGCATGCGAGCGAAAGGAGCGGAGCGCAGTGAGCCAAGCAAACCGGATGCGGTACCACAACGACACCTACGGCTTCACCTTGCTATTTCCGTCATGGTGGCGGCGGTACGTCGTCATCAACAAACGGAAGCTGGACCCGGACAGCGAAGCTGAGATCCATTTCCGGTTCAAATATAAAGGGAAGGTGTACGACGATATCGTCGCCATTTTGGTTTACCGGATGACCCGGGCGGAGTGGGTGAAACGCGGATATACGGACTCGCCGCTGACCTTGCTGGGAAGCCGGGACGGGCGAATTTTCGCCGCCCTGCTGCCGGAGGAGCTTCCGTATGCATTTGTAAATCCGAAAACAGGCGACTACGATTACCGCCGCTTCGGAACCCCGATCGGATTGCTAAAGCGGATGGTTAATCGCGATGTGCCGAACGTGCTGCGCTCCTTCACGCTGCCGCGCAGGCCAGTCAGGCGGCTGTCGCAGCCCCTTCGGTCGCGGCTCATCTGCGGCTGCCGCACAGGCGTCCGCAGACGGAAAAGCCGGGCGTAGCGCAGCCGGACGGACCTGCTTGTACTTGGGGCGGGCAGCGCCCGGAGTGCGTCGAGGTGCGGCTGCAGACGGTGTCGGACAGCATTTCGGACGGTCGCAGACAGTTTGCCAAACGGCCACGTACGATCTGGCGCTTGGCCGACCGTTCTTGGCCGACTCACCGGACGGACTTCTGCCATGCGGCGAGTGGCCGCCGCTCGAACAGCACAGGGGGAAGTGCCTCCTCAAACAAGCACTTCCCCCGCACGCGTCACTTATGAACGGCCACGCTTCCTCATGGCAAATTGGTATCACCCATCAAATAACGATCCACCTCACGGGCAGCCGCCCGGCCCTCGTGAATCGCCCACACGACAAGACTTTGCCCCCGCCGCATATCGCCCGCTGCAAAAACACCCTCCACGTTTGTCGCATACCGTCCGGATGCGGCCTTGGCGTTGCCACGCTCGTCGCGCTCCACGCCGAGCTGCTCCAGCACGGTCGGCTCCGGCCCAACGAAGCCCATCGCCAGCAGCACTAGCTGCGCCGGCACGACCTGCTCGCTGCCCGGCACCTCAACCGGTACAAACCGACCGTTGCCATCCTGCTGCCACTCCACCCGCACCGTATGCAGCTCCTGCACCCGGCCCTGCTCGTCGCCAACCAGCTTTTTCGTCGAGATCATGTACCGGCGCGGGTCCTCGCCCTGCAGAGCAGCCGCCTCCTCCTGGCCGTAATCCACCTTCAGCACCTTGGGCCATTCCGGCCAAGGATTGCCCGGCTGCCGGACCGCCGGAGGCTGCGGCATAATTTCGAACTGCGTGACGCTGGCGCACTTGTGGCGGATCGACGTGCCTACACAGTCGGTTCCGGTGTCGCCGCCCCCGATGACGACAACATGCTTGCCTGCCGCCGATAAAAACGCCCCGTCCTGATGCCCGGAATCGAGCAAGCTTTTCGTATTTTTGGTCAAAAACTCCATCGCCAGATGGACACCCTGCAGCTCGCGCCCTTCGATCCGCAAGTCCCGGCCAAGCGTCGCGCCGCCGCATAATACAACGGCGTCATGCTCGGCCTGCAGCTGCGAAGCCGGCACGTCCTTGCCGATTTCCGTCCCCGTCACAAACCGGATGCCCTCCGCCTTCAGCAGCTCCACCCGCCGCTCGACAACCCGTTTGTCCAGCTTCATATTCGGGATGCCGTACATCAGCAGGCCGCCAGGCCGGTCCGCCCGCTCATACACCGTTACGGTGTGACCCGCCTGATTCAACTGGGCAGCTGCCGCCAGGCCGGACGGACCGGAGCCGACAACGGCTACCGTCTTGCCTGTACGCGCCACGGGAGGACTGGGAACGACCCAGCCTTCGGCAAAGCCGCGCTCAATGATCGACTTCTCGATGTGCTTGATCGTCACCGGCGAGCCGTGCAGCCCCACGGTACAGGAGCCTTCACAGGGAGCAGGACATACCCGGCCTGTAAATTCGGGAAAATTATTCGTCTTGTGCAGCCGATCCAGCGCCTCGCGCCACTGTCCCCGGTACACGAGATCATTCCACTCGGGAATCAGATTGTGTACCGGGCACCCGGCGGCCATCCCGCTGATCAGCGTCCCCGTATGGCAGAACGGTATGCCGCAATCCATACAGCGCGAGCCCTGCTGCCGCAGCCGCTCCTCAGCCAGCGGCTCGGCGAACTCCTGCCAGTGGGCGATGCGCAGCAGCGGGCCGCTTTCGGTCGGCGTCTCGCGCGCGTATTCCATAAATCCGGTAGGCTTCCCCATCTCTTCGTTCCTCCCTTGTAACCCGATCCGCGTCTATTTAAGCTGAACACCCTGCTTCCATTTGTTTGGCTCCCGGATGTTCAGTTCCAGGCTCCGCACCTTTCAGTTCCGCTGCTTCCTGTTCCGCCATCCGGCGGCTAGTTGCCGCCGACACGCGACACGTCCTGCCTGTTTTCCTCAAAGGCAACCAGCAGCGCTTCCTGCTGCGACAGCCCGGAGCGCTTCACCCGTTCAATCGCCTCAAACATCCGCTTGTAATCCTTCGGGATGACCTTCACAAATTTCCACAACGACTGCTCCCAATCATGTAAAATCCGATGCGCGACCGCGCTGCCCGTATACGTCTCATGCCGCTGCAGCATATTGCGCAGCTCCTCGGCCTCGAACACTTCCTCCACCGGCTCCAGCAGTACCATATCCCGGTTGCATTGCCCGGCAAATACGCCCTGCTCATCGAACACGTACGCGATGCCACCCGACATGCCGGCCGCAAAGTTGCGTCCCGTCGGTCCAAGCACGACGACACGTCCGCCGGTCATATATTCGCAGCCGTGGTCACCCACGCCTTCAACTACAGCCCGCACGCCCGAATTGCGCACACAAAACCGTTCGCCCGCGATCCCGCGAATGTATGCCTCGCCATCCGTTGCGCCGTAAAACGCCACGTTGCCGATAATGATCTGCTCCTCGGCGCAGAACACCGAATTCTCAGGCGGAAACACAAACAGCTTGCCGCCGGACAGTCCTTTGCCCACGTAATCGTTCGCGTCGCCCTCCAGCGATAAGGTCATCCCGCGCGGCACAAACGCGCCGAAGCTTTGGCCGGCCGATCCGCTAAAGTGCAGCCGGATCGTATCCGGCGGCAGCCCCTCCTTGCCGTAGCGGCGCGTCACTTCACTGCCGACGATCGTGCCAACCACCCGGTTTACATTTTGAATCGACAGCATCGCATGAACGCGCTCTTGCCGCTCCAGCGCAGGCGCGCACAACGGCAGCAGCTCGGTCCTATCGAGCGAGCGGTCAAGGCCGTGATCCTGCGGCTCCGAGCAGTATGTGCCGACGGCGTCGCCGACCTGCGGCCGGTAAAGCAGCGGCGTCAGGTCCACGCTGCCGGCCTTTCCGTGCCGCGCAGCTGCTCTCGTCTCCAGCACTTCCGTATGCCCCACCATCTCCTCGATCGTGCGGAAGCCGAGCTCCGCCATCAGCTCGCGGGTATGCCGGGCGACAAAGTGCATGAAGCTCACGACATGCTGCGGATCGCCTGCAAACCGCTGGCGCAGCTCCGGGTTTTGCGTCGCCACGCCAACCGGGCAAGTATCCAGATGACATACGCGCATCATCACGCAGCCAAGCGCAATAAGCGGAGTTGTCGCAAAGCCGAACTCCTCCGCTCCGAGCAGCGCGGCAATGACAACATCACGTCCCGTCATCAGCTTGCCGTCCGTCTCGACCGTAATCCGGCTGCGCAGCCCGTTTAACACCAGCGTCTGGTGGGTCTCCGCCAGCCCCAGCTCCCAGGGCAGCCCCGCATGACGAATCGACGTTTGCGGCGAAGCGCCGGTCCCGCCATCATAGCCGCTGATCAGCACAACATCGGCTTTGCCTTTGGCTACGCCTGCGGCAATCGTGCCAACGCCCACCTCCGATACCAGCTTCACGCTGATGCGCGCCCGGGGATTGGCATTTTTGAGATCGTGAATCAGCTCCGCCAAATCCTCAATCGAATAAATATCATGGTGCGGCGGCGGCGAAATCAAACCGACGCCCGGCGTTACCCCGCGCACCTCGGCAACCCACGGATACACCTTGGAGCCCGGCAGCTGTCCGCCCTCGCCCGGCTTGGCGCCCTGCGCCATCTTGATCTGAATTTCATCGGCATTCACCAGATAGTGGCTGGTTACGCCGAAGCGCCCGGACGCTACCTGCTTGATCGCGCTGCGCCGCAGGTCGCCGTTCGCATCTGCCGTGAAGCGGTCCGGATGCTCGCCGCCTTCGCCGGTATTGCTTTTGCCGCCGATCCGGTTCATCGCAATCGCCAGCGTCTCATGAGCTTCCCGGGAAATGGACCCGAACGACATCGCCCCGGTTTTGAACCGCTTGAATAGCGATTCGACCGGCTCGACCTCCTCCAGCGGCACCGGCTCCCGGTCTGAACGGAACGTCAACAGCGAACGCAGCGCCATCAGCCGCTCCTGCTCCTCCTGGTGAATCAGCTGGACAAAGCTCTTATACATCGCATAGCTGTTTGTGCGCACTGCGGTTTGCAGCGCATGGATCGTCTGCGGATTGTACAGATGCTCCTCGCCTACAGCCCGCCATTGCAGCTCGCCGCCTGTATCAAGCGTCCGGTCGCGCCCCGCCTGCTCCGAGAACGCCCGCTTGTGGCGCAGCAGCGCCTCACGCGCGACCGTCTCCAGACCGATGCCGCCCACCGGCGTATGCGTCCATGTGAAATACCGTTCCACAAACGCCGCATCCAGCCCGACCGCCTCGAAAATTTGCGCCCCGCGGTACGATTGAATCGTCGAAATGCCCATCTTGGCCAGCACCTTCACAACGCCCTTGGTCGCCGCCTTCATATACTGGTATTCCGCCTGCTCCACTGTCGTTTGTGTCAGCAGCCCTTGCCGGATCATGCCGCGCAGCGATTCCAGCGCGACATACGGATGAATGGCCCCGGCCCCGTAGCCGAGCAGCAGGGCGAAATGATGCACCTCGCGCGGCTCGCCCGACTCGACGATCAGCCCGACCTTCGTCCGCGTCCCTTGACGGATCAGATGATGATGCACGCCGGCGACCGCCAGCAGCGCCGGGATCGCCGCACGCCCGCGATCCAGATCGCGGTCCGACAAGATCAGCAGCGTCGCCCCGCTCGCAATCGCGTCATCAGCCGCCTGAAACAGCTCCTCCAGCGCCCGCTCCAGGCCGGCTGCTCCGCTGGCTGCATCAGCCGCCGGAAACAGGATCGGCAGCGTCACCGTGCGGAAGCCCTCGCGTCCAAGATGGCGCAGCTTCGCCAGCTCAGCTGCAGTCATAATCGGCGTCTGGAGCCGGATATGGCGGCAGCTTTCCGGCTTCGGGTCAATCAGACTGCCCTCCGGGCCCAGCGTCGTCCCTTGCGCGGTAATGATTTCTTCGAAATTGGCGTCAATCGGCGGATTCGTCACCTGGGCGAACAATTGCTTGAAGTAGCTGTACAGCAGCTGCGGCCGCTCCGATAACACAGCCAGCGGCGCGTCGAAGCCCATCGAGCCGATCGGGTCGACGCCTGTCCGCGCCATCGGCTCCAGCACCTTGCGCAGATGCTCCAGCGTATAGCCGAACGCCTGCTGCCGGATCAGCAGCTCCTCCGCGTCAGGCGTCGCGGGCAGCTCCAGCGCCTCCGGCAGGTCGCTGAGCGACACCAGATGCTCATTCAGCCACTCGCGGTAAGGCTGCTCCTTGGCAATCCGCTGCTTAATTTCCTCATCCGCCACGATTCGGCCCTCCACCGTATCGACCAGCAGCATGCGGCCTGGCTGAAGGCGCTGCTTGGCAACAATTTGCTCCGGCGCAAGCGGGAGCACGCCGGCTTCGGAAGCGAGCACGATCCAGTCGTCACGCGTTACATAATAGCGGGCCGGGCGCAGCCCGTTGCGGTCAAGCACCGCTCCGACCGAGCGGCCGTCCGTAAACGCCATGGCAGCCGGGCCGTCCCACGGCTCCATCAGGCAGCTGTGATATTCGTAGAACGCTTTGCGGTCATCATCCATCGTCGCGTGCTTCGACCATGGCTCGGGAATCATCATCATGGCCGCATGCGGCAGCGACCGGCCGGAAAGCAGCAGAAATTCGAGCGCATTGTCGAACATCTGGGAATCGGACCCTTCGGCTTCAATAATCGGGAGAATGGCGTCATAATCGGCTCCGAACAATTCGGTGCGGCAGGCAGCCTGTCTGGCATGCATCCAATTGACATTGCCCCGCAGAGTGTTGATTTCGCCGTTGTGGATCAGGTAGCGGTAAGGGTGGGCACGCTCCCAGCTCGGGAACGTATTCGTGCTGAAGCGGGAATGAACGAGTGCGAGTGCTGATTCGAAGTCGGGGTCCTGCAATTCGGTGTAATAGCGGTCCACTTGCTCAGGGGTGAGCATCCCCTTATAAACGATTGTCCGGCTCGACAGGCTGACGGCGTAGAAAGCGTCTCCGCCAGCAAGCTGGCGGGCCTGTCCCTGCGCGCGCTTGCGGATCACGTACAGCTTGCGTTCAAACTGCTGCTCGTCCCAGGGTTCGTCCGAGGCTCCGATAAACACCTGCCGGATACAGGGCTCGCAGCTTTTGGCCGAATCGCCCAGCATGCTGTTGTCCGTCGCGACGGTTCGCCAGCCAAGCAGCTCCAGCCCGGTCCGCCGGATCTCCGCTTCGACCAGCTGCTCACAGGCGCTGCGGGCCGCAGCCTCCCGCGGCAAATACAGCATGCCGACGCCGTAGCGTCCGGGGGATGGCAGGGAAATACTCGCCTCCTGACAGCGCTTGCGAAAATAGGTGTGAGGAATTTGCAGCAGCACGCCCGCCCCGTCGCCGGTGTTCGTCTCGCAGCCCTGCCCTCCGCGGTGGTCCAGATTACATAAGACGGTGAGCGCCGCCTTCACAAGCTCATGGGACGGAACGCCCTTCAAGTGGGCGACAAACCCGATGCCGCAGGCATCATGCTCTAGTAGCGGATCATACAAACCTTGCTTGACCGGGAAACCTGTTCTGTTCATGTGTCGCGTGTTCCTCTCATCATTAAATGTAAGGATGACCAACGGGTGAACTATCCCAATAATATGCTTTATATTACCATCCCATTCTTATATTTACAATGAGACGACATGGCCAGTCGGCCTTCCTTTTCTCGTGCTTTTTTCCTCCTCCCTGGAGTGAAGATCCGCTTATTCCCGGCTTCTCAGGTAAAATTTGTGACATTTCACATGCCGTCTAGCAGGGAATTGTAGATATTTGACGAATGTTATTGGCATATCGTAGTCATGATTATGGAGGAACCTCTGGCATGAATGACCGGATGCGCTCTGCGCAACTTTCCGAACGACTGCTGCGTGATCAATACGCCAGTCCGGAAGCAATTATCAACGAGCTTGCGATCAAACATTTTACAGACTCCCACACAGGCGCCTTATTGCTGGACACGGAGTGCAACCTGGTGATGGCAGGACATTCGCTGGCCCGCCTGCTTGGCTACTCGTCTGCGGAGCTGCAGACGATGAATCTGCAGTCGCTGCTTCATCCGGGCGACCTGCTGATCGGCATGCACCATCTGAGCCAGCTATTGAGCGGCCAGCTGCTGCATTACGAAGCCGAGCTGCGCTGGCTGCGGGCGGACAAGCAGCCGATCTGGATGAGCCTGCATGCCTCCGGCTTGTTCGGCGACGGGCAAGCTCCGGCTTACCTGTTTATCCAGACCCAGGATATCACGGAGCGCAAGGAGCTGGAGGAGCAGTCCCGAACCGCGCTTTCCCGCATGAGCTCGCTCATGGAGATGGTCAGCGACGCGTATATTATGCTCGATCGGGACGGGGTCTTCGTTTATGTCAACCGGAGCGCAGAGCGGCTGCTTGCCCATCGCCGGGATGAGCTGATCGGCCATAACCTGCATATGGTGCTGCCGGAATGGATCAACTCAGGCTTTTACAAGCAATGCACGCGTTCGTTTGAAGATGCTTCGCCGCTGTTTTTCCCGTACTTCTTCCCGATGTTCAACAAATGGATCGAGGTTTCATGTTACCCGTCCAAGGCTGGCTTATCGTTGTTTATGCGGGATATTTCGCTGGTCCGGGAGCAGGACGAAACGCTGCGCGCCACCCGCCAGCAGTTGAACTCCATGATCGAGCACACCGCCGACAATGTGTCGATTCTCGATACGGAATTCCGGATTGTCCGGGTGAACCGGTCCTTTGTCGATACGTACGGGTACACCGAAGACGAGCTGCTGGGCGAGCGCCCGCCTCAGGTGCCGGAGCATCTATGGATCGAAGCCGAGCTGCTGTTTCGCCAAGGGATGCAGGGCAAGCAAATTTCAGGCTTTGAAACGAAACGCCGGCACAAGGACGGCACGATTCTGGATATGAGTCTGACGATTTCACCGGTGGTCGGAGTCGATGAGATTACGGGCATCTGTATCGTCGGCCGGGATATCACCGAACGCAAAAAAACGGAGGAGCTGCTGCGCCACTCGGAGAAGCTGTCTGTCGCCGGACAACTGGCCGCTGGTGTCGCCCATGAAATTCGCAATCCGCTCACGGCGCTCAAGGGCTTTACTCAATTTATGAAGGTCGGCGCTCAATACAAGGAGAAATATTTGGACATTATGATCTCGGAGCTTGACCGTATTGAACAAATCATCAACGAACTCCTCATCTTAGCCAAGCCTCAAGCCGTCACCTTCCAGAAACGTCCAATATCGCCTATTCTCCACCATGTGCTGTCGCTGCTGGAATCGCAGGCCAATTTGACCAGCATCGAATTTCACACGGATATTCACGCCGACCTGCCTGACGTTCACTGTGAAGAAAATCATCTCAAGCAAGTGTTTATCAATATTTTGAAAAACGCAATGGAAGCGATGTCCACCGGCGGCCGCATCGAGATTCGAGCCGTTCAGTCCAGTCCGCGCGCTCTCACCTTGACCTTTACCGACAACGGTCCCGGCATTCCCGCTGAGGTGCTCGAACGGCTCGGCGAGCCTTTTTTTACAACCAAGCAGTCGGGCTCGGGTCTCGGCTTGATGATCAGCCACAAAATAATGACCGAGCATAACGGCCGGCTGGAAATCAAAAGCAAGCCCGGACATGGAACTCGCGTCATCATCACGCTGCCCTTGGACTGAACGCATTGATTAAATTTTAATTAAGTTGTACATATCGTCAGCAGAGCCTTCATATTCCCTGCATTCATGTCGATATATGTCGTATAATAGAGAGAATCTACGGGGAGTTGGTTCTAATGGCATGGTTTCGTAACTTAAAATTGTCTGTAAAGCTCAACCTTGCGCTGAGCGGCATCACACTTCTGGTGTTTGCGGCAATCATCGGCTTTTCGATGAAGCAGCTGTACGAGGTCAGTCTGGCCAAAGGCGTGCTGGAAGCCGAGAAGCAAGGGCAAGGCTACGTCATCAAAGTTGGGCTGCAAACGGCCAAAATTCAATCAGATCTTACCGTACTGTCGGAAATCATGCTGAGCGACCGGGAGCAGAAAACGACCAATCGCGAGCAAACGGTTACCCTGTTGAAGGACCATCTGTCCAAGCAAGCCGGAGTGCTTGCCTTCTATACGCTGTGGGAGCCGAACCAATACGACAATCAGGACAAGGCCAACACTCAGAAAAATCAGTACAATGACGCTTCCGGGCGATTTCTGCCTTATGTGTCCCGCTCCGGCTCCGCCATCAATGTCGAGCAGCTTACCGATTATGACAAGGAAAACAGCTATTACACGCTTCCTAAAACAACTAAAAAATTGGCCGTCCTTGAGCCTTATTTGTATAAGGTCAGCGGGAAAGACGTGTTGATCACCTCGATTGTTCTGCCGATTTTCGACAAAAGCGGACAATTTCTAGGCATTGTAGGCGCCGATCTTTTGCTTGAAGAGCTGCAGGAGCAGGTGAAGCAATCTGGCAACGCCTCGACCTATATCACGATTTTCTCAGACAAGGGCACCTATATCGCCCACGGAAGCCTGCCGAATAAAGTGAATACCTCGTACAACGACCGGCAGGAAAAAATAGATCTGTTCAACTCGGCCAAAAATGGGGTGCTGCAAGCCTACTCCCTCAACCCGGACGGCTTGCCGGTCAGCCGCAATTTCAGCAAAATCGACTTCGCAGACAGCGGCCAAAGCTGGTATGTCGAGACGGTGACGCTGATGGACGAGGTGCTATCCACCTTCAACCGAGCTTTGCGCAGTCTGCTGCTTACAGCCGGAATCTCCCTGCTGCTGTTGTCGGCAGCGATTATTTTGCTGGTTCGGTGGATGGTTGTCCGCAACATCAAGATGGCCAATCAGATGCTGGGCGTGATGGCCGCAGGCGACTTCACCCAGAAGATGCCGGTCCTCAGCCGCGACGAATTTGGCCAAATGGCGGGATATTTCAACCAAATGATCGACGCCCAGCGGCAGACGCTGCTGATGGTTTCCGACATGTCGATGTCCGTCGGCGCGACAAGCGAGCAGTTGGCCGCCAGCGCCGAGGAAACAGGCCGAGCAGCGGAAACAATTACTGAGGCGGTGCAAACCGTAGCTTTCGGCGCCGAGCAGCAAGGACAGCAGGCGACAGAAGCGTCGCGGGCAATGACGGAAATGGCGATTGGCGTCAGCCGGGTAGCCGAATCGTCCAGCGACGTCACAGAATCCATTCAGGATGTGGCGCAGCAAACGCGGACGGGCAGCGAGCGCATTCAGCAGGCGATCCGGCAGATGGATGCGGTACAGCACGCTTCCCGACAGTCCGAGGCTGCCATCGAGCGGCTGCAGGTGCGGTCAGTTGAGGTAGGCTCCATCATCGGGCTGATCTCGCAGATCAGCATGCAGACAAACTTGCTGGCGCTGAATGCCGGCATTGAAGCGGCCCGCGCGGGTGAGCATGGGCGCGGATTTGCCGTCGTCGCAACCGAGGTACGCAAGCTGGCCGAGCAAACGAAGGACGCCGCGGCCAAGGTCGAGGCGCTGCTGGAGGAAATACGGAACGATACGCAGACAGCTGCAGCAGCCGTCCGCTCCGGCTCCACAGAAGTACAGCTTGGCGTCGAATCGGTCACGGCCAGCGGCCACATCTTCTCCAGCATCTCCGAGCAGATGGCAACCGTTCAGGGGCAAATCGAAGAGGTGTCGGCAGCGGCCGAGCAAATGTCGGCGGGCACGGAGCAAGTGACCGCCACCGTCGATGAGCTGGCCCGGATCGCGCTGGAGGCATCCGGCCATTCCCAGGGAGTTGCCGCCGCGTCCGAGGAGCAGCTTGCCTCGATGGAGGAAATTTCCTCCTCGTCCGCTGCGCTCAGCTCGATGGTGCAGGAGCTGCTTGATCAGCTCAGCCGCTTTAAAGTTTAATTGCCTCTCAAATATGCAACTGAACAGCCTGACCGACGAGCGATTGTGCTCAGACACGGTCAGGCTTTTTCACGCATGCAGCGGCTCGCATAGGACCAAGGCAGGACCGATGTCGGTATGCCTGCTCCCCGGATTGTGGTATGATAAAACTCGGCTTTTCGGGAATGATCAACTTTCAGCCTATTACTTTTGACAAACGGGGTGTGAACTTCGATGGCCCAGCTTTACTTCCGTTACGGGGCAATGAACAGCGGCAAGTCCATTGAAATTTTGAAGGTCGCGCATAACTATGAGGAGCAAAACAAAGAGGTGCTGATGTTTACCTCGGCTGTTGATAACCGTGATCAGGTCGGCTATGTCTCTTCGCGAATCGGTCTGCGCCGGGAAGCGCTGCCGATTCAGACGGACACGGATGTGCTGGAGACCGTTCGGCGGCATCCGCGCAAAGTATCCTGTATTTTGGTCGATGAGGTGCAGTTTCTCAGCAAGCGGCAAATTTTGCAGCTCGCTGCCATCGTCGATGAGCTGCGGATTCCGGTCATGGGCTTCGGCCTGAAAAATGACTTTCAGAACGAGCTGTTCGAAGGCAGCAAATATATGCTGCTGTACGCCGATAAAATTGAAGAGATGAAAACCATCTGCTGGTTTTGCGAACGCAAAGCGACCATGAATCTGCGGGTGGACGGCCAAGGAAAACCCGTTTACACCGGTGAACAGATCCATATAGGCGGCAATGACGAATATTATCCCGTCTGCCGCAAATGCCACGCTGACCCCAAGCTGTAGCGGCCACAAATTCCGCTTGTTCCTCGCCGCTCCCTCCTGCTCCTGTCAGCAGGGCGGGGAGCGGCGAGGAACAACGCAAGCCACGCGACACGCAGCCTTTTCCTTCTGCCTCATCTAGCCATGCTCCGCCTCCAGCAAACGCGTCAAGCGTTCAATGAAATAAGCATTTTCCTCCTCCGTTCCGACCGAGACACGGATATGCCCGTGCAGCCCCCAAGCTGCTCCAAAGCGGGTAATAACCCCCTGCCCCAGCAGCGCCTGATACAGACGCTCAGCCTCCGCGCCAAGCTCGACCAGCACAAAGTTGCTCATGCTGACTGTGTACGGCAGCTGCAGCCGGTCGAACGCTGCGTAAAGCTGCTCCCGCCCTCGGGCGTTCTGCTCCCGCGAAGCCGTCAGATGCGCCTGATCATGAATCGCCGCCTTAGCGGCAGCTTGAGCGAGCGCATTCACATTAAACGGCTCCTTCACAAGTCCGACCCGCTTGATCACATCCGCCGGAGCAATGCCGAAGCCGACGCGAATCCCGGCCAGACCGTATGCCTTGGAGAAGGTCTGGAGAATGACAAGCGGCAGTCCAGCCCGCACAAACTCCAGTCCGTCGCTATAATCCTCCGCGGTCGCAAAATGAGCGTATGCGCCGTCGTAGACGACCATCACCTGCGGCGGCAGCGACCGCAGCAGCCGCTCCAGCTCGGAGCGGGTCATATACGTGCCCGTCGGGTTGTTCGGCGAGCAAAGCCAGATCAGCTTGGTCCTTGCGGTAACAGCCGCCAGCAGAGCGTCCGCTTCATACTGGAAGCCGGAAGCCAGCGGAACGGATACAAGCCGGGCATCCATCAGGAAGGCGCCGAATTCATATTCGCTGAAGGTCGGAGACGGCGCAATCACCTCATCGCCAGGCTCCAGAAATGTCTCCGACAGCAGCGTAATCAGCTCATCCCCTCCGTTGGTCACAATCAGCTGCTCCGGAGTCAGCTCCAGGGCGGCGGCCAGCGTATCACGCAAGCTAACGGCCTGGGCATCCGGATACCGGTGAATGTCTGGCAGCATCGCCTGCATCGCAGCCACCGCGAGCGGAGACGGACCGAGCGGATTTTCATTAGATGCCAGCTTGACGACACGTTCCAGCCCCAGCTCTCGCTGCAGCTCCCAGATCGGCTTGCCGGGAGAATAGGGCGTTATCCGGCCCAGCGTTTTTCTAGGTTCAGGCCCTGTTTGCTGACGGCTTGACGTCTGCGAGCCGGCTTCAGATGAGGAATGAAAGTTCATATACAGCACTCCTTTAATAGGTATCAAAAACTTCATTACGGTAACACAACATTACTACAATGCGTTAATTTAGTAAAGTAAAATTTAGTCTTAAACTCTACGCTTCACGCCTCCGTTCGCATATACAAGCTGTCTCCATGTTGCATAGAGTGTGGTAGGAATCCCTCTATGTTCCTGGAAAAGGCGCAAACAAAGGAGCTGCTGGCGATGAGTTCAAAACTTCCTGTACAACATTCCAAAAACTGGATTACCGTCTTTACCACAAGCTACTTGCTCGTTTGGTTTATCGGCTGCTTCTGGCTCGGCGCAATGGTGCGCAGCGGCAGATTGACCCATTTCCTGATGGTGCCGCTTGCAGCTGTCGAGCTCTATGTGTACTGCGCACTGGCGGGGGCGATCGGCGGCACCTTGTATGCGCTGCGGCTCGTCCACCAGTATTACGAGCAGCTGGATGACCGCTGGATGTGGTGGTACATGCTGCGGCCGATTCAATGCGCCGGCGCGGCCGTTATGACGATCGTCCTGTTTCAAAGCGGGATTATGCTGCTGCAGACGAGCGAGAGCCTTTACGCCAAGATCGGCGTCTCTTTCCTGGTCGGCTTTGGCTACGGCAAGCTGATGGATAAAATCAAGTCGCTGACCGAAACGTTATTTAACGGCTCCGGCTCCAAAGACACGCCCCCGGCCAGCAAGCCGCCTCAGGATTAGCCCCTGCGGGACCTCCCCCTTCGATGGACAACCCAAAAAGGAGCAACCCCCGTCTGTCAGACGAAGCTGCTCCTTTGCAAAAAACGATATCGTTTTACACGCGCGGCATGACGACTTCATTAACGGCCCGCAAGGATAAGCCGGTATGGCGGCAAACCTCGATCATGGTCGCTCGCGGATGCTTCACCAGAAAGTCTCGTACCTGATGTGTCCGTTCCAGCTGCATTTTGAAGCAATCGTGGCATAAAGCGGCATGCTGGCCTAGCTGAAGCTTGCCGCAGCCGCTGCAATTGGAAAGCTGCATACGTTTCCCCTCCTTCCGGGCTATTCCGACGTTAATCTGCAGACGAACGTTGTTCGCCGCAGACCTATGAGTTAAGAACATTTTACCCGGTTTCCCCCCGTCTCGGCTATCCATCGTTTTTCCTGTTTCTGGGACGACCCTTTTCTGTGTCTACACGCACACTTTATCAACAATTTTTAATACCAAGGACCTACCATTCATGATATAACTGATTTAGGCAACATATGGGAAAAGGGGCGAATCGAATGAGTGCGAAAGTTATCGTGTTAGGCGGGGGCGTAGCGGGAATGAGCGCAGCCCATGAATTGGCGGAACGAGGCTTTGAGGTTGCCGTCTATGAGATGAAGCGGCTGCCGGGCGGCAAAGCCCGGTCGATGCCGGTGCCGGACAGCGGTACCGACGGGCGGCTGGATTTGCCGGGCGAGCATGGCTTTCGGTTTTTCCCGCGTTTTTACAAGCATATTATTGATACGATGGAGCGAATTCCGTACGGAACCAACGCCAAGGGCGTCGCGGGAAATCTGGTTCAGGGCACGCGTCTCGGACTGGCCCGGATCGACGGGCCGCCAGTTGAATTCCTCACGGAATTCCCCCATTCGCTGCTGGATCTGCGTGACGCGTTCAAATCATTGTTCCGCAACAAGCTGAATCTGACGGAGGAGGAAGTCACTCATTATGTGGATCGGGTCTGGCAGGTGATGACCAGCTGCGACGACCGTCGTCAGCAGCAATACCAGAACATTCCATGGTGGTCCTTCATCGACGCGGACGAGCAGTCGCCTGCATTCCAGCGTGTCTTCGCCGGAATGACCCGCATTCTTGTCGCCGCCAAGGCGCGCGAAGCCAACACGGCGACAGTCGGCGCTGTAGGAGCGCAGATCATGATGAATATGGTGACGCCAGGCGGCAGCGCAGACCGGCTGCTGGACGGCCCTACCAACGATGTTTGGCTGCGGCCCTGGCTCGACCATCTGCAAGCCTTGGGCGTGGACTACCATCTGGAAGCAACCGTCGAAAGCATTCGGTGCGAGGGCGGCTGGATTACGGGCGCTACCGTCTCGGAAAACGGCAGCGTCTATGAGGTGCAGGCGGATTACTACGTCGCCGCCTTCCCTGTCGAAGTGATGGCCCAGCTTCTGACCGACGACATGGTCCACGCCGACCCGTCGCTTGAAGGCATCCGCCAGCTCGCCGATGATGTGGACTGGATGAACGGCGTCCAATTTTATTTGAAAGTGGACCAGCCGATCATTCATGGCCATATGATTTATATGGATTCGCCTTGGGCGCTGACCAGCGTGTCGCAGCAGCAGTTCTGGCCCGGCTTCCAGCTGAGCACCTACGGTGACGGCCAAGTGCGGGGCGTGCTGTCGGTGGATGTCTCGGACTGGGAAACGCCGGGCATCCTGTTCGGCAAGCCTGCCAAAGCATGCTCGCGCGAGGAGGTGCGACAGGAAGTATGGGCCCAGCTCAAGCAAAGCCTGAACGTGAACGGCGCCGTTGTACTGACCGACGACAACCTGCATACGTGGTTCCTCGACGAGGACATTCAGTTGGATCGTCCCGATGGCGTCGCCGCTAACCTGGAGCCGCTGCTCGTCAACAAGGTGTACACCTGGAACCTGCGGCCGAATGCGTATACGGCTATCCCGAATTTTTTCCTGGCCTCCGACTACGTCCGGACGAACACGGACCTGGCGACGATGGAAGGGGCCAACGAAGCGGCCCGCCGGGCCGTTAATGCGATTATCGAGCGCTCGGGCTCGAAGGCGAAGCCTTGCAAAATTTGGGCGATGTACGACTTCCCGCTCTTGTCCTTGTACAGGCTGCATGATGAAGCCAGGTTCAAGAAAGGACTGCCATGGGACGGTAAAATGCTGGCCTCCATCGGGTAGTACAGCTTATCAACAAGCAAAAGTCCTGCGTTCCCCGGCAAGGGAAACGCAGGACTTTTGCTTGCCATGCCTTATTCGTCCAGCTCCGCGTCCGGCTCCAGCTCCCGGTAAAACTGCGTCAGAAACGATTCCATATACATATGCCGTTCCTGCGCCAGCTCGCGGGCAGCGTCCGTATTCATCAGATGCTTGAGCTTGAGCAGCTTCTCATAGAAGTGATTAATTGCGGTGCTCCGCTCCTGCCGGTATTGCTCCTTCGTCATCGTTTCCCGCGGCTTCAGCTCCGGATCGTAGATCAGCTGGCCCTTCCAGCCGGAATAGGCAAAGGTGCGGGCGATGCCGATCGCGCCAATCGCATCAAGCCGGTCCGCATCCTGCACGATCCGACCCTCCAGCGTTGGCAGCGTCCCGCCTTGTCCTCCGCTATAGGACATATTCCCGATAATGTCCAGCACATGCTGCTTGACATGCGGCTCCGCCTGCTGCTGCTCCAGCCAGTCCGCCACCTTCTGCAGCCCGGCCTCCTTGCTCGGATTCAGCTTCTCATCGGCCACGTCATGCAGCAGAGCGGCCAGCTCGCAAATCAGCAGGCTTGCGCCCTCGCGCTGCGCCAAGGCGCGCGCTGTGCGCGTCACCCGCGCGGTATGCTGCCAATCATGGCCGCTGCTGTCGCCTCCCAGCTCCTGGCGGGCAAAGCTGCGGGCTTCGGCCCGGATATGGTCTGCATTCATTTCTAAGTCCTCCTGTCAGGTCATGTATAGCTGTCGGCGAGAGTTCCCCGCCTATTTTCCCCGCGAAAGGCGTCCGCCCATCCACAAAACGCTTCAGCGACATACAATGCATTATGTGTTAGGAGCTGAGGCTTCAGCACAAAAAGCAGCCCTCGCATGCGAACGGAGCGGGGGCGCCGAACTACAACATCAACTCCTAAGGAGGAATGAACAATGGGTGCAGTAGGCTGCGGAGGTTTTACAAGTACAGGCGCCATTCTGGTTCTCTTCATTCTCTTGGTCATCATCAGCTGTGCGTTCGTCATCTAAGCTGTGAGCGGCTGCGCAATTCCCGACAGGCCAAGGACTTTGCCTTGGCCTGTTGGTTGCTGTTTACAAGCTCAGCCTTCAAGCGCCCCTGAGATCGAGCCGTCCGGGTACACAATTTGCGTCGAAATACGCCGCTCTCCACCGGTCGTCTTCACATACCAGAGATCGTACCGGTCCACCTGTCCCGCTGCGTTCCATTGAACGAACAGCTGCGCCTCCAGGTCCCCGTTTTCCAGCCCCTTCACATCGGCTTCATTCACCCCTCCGAACCGGTAGCCTGCTTTTGCGGCAAAATCAAACCTCCACGTTTGCTGATTCGAGCTGTCCACCCAAGTCACCTGATCCGGGTCTCCGAACAGCCGCTTGACCTCCTGACTGCTCATGCCGCGCTCCAGCCTGTATTGCACCGCCCACAGCTTTTTCTCCGCCTCGGTTCCGTTGACCGGCTCCTTCCGCACGATCACCGTTTTCGTCCCCGAATCGTAGCGGGCCCCGGCTCCGAGCTGCTCAGCCATATATCGAAGCGGGACATACGTATGCCCGTCCACATTCAGCACCTGGTAACGGGAGTCCAGCTCCCTCGCTTGTCCATCGAATTGGAATTTCACAGGAAATAACAACGCCCACACCCCGTCAGCCGCATACATCGTAGACGTTGCAGCAAGCGCGGCTCCACACATGAGCCCCAGCCAAAACTTTTTCATAACGTCCTCCTCCTGTCATCTGGAAGTGAGTTGTGACCCTTTCTATTATACAGGGAAGTTGGCTGTTCATCTAATGCTTTGCCGGGAAACACAAAAAAAGCTGTCCGGCTACAGGTCCGTCCAGCTTGCGCAGCTTCGCGGGCCAAGCCCGCCTTATCTAATTTTCCCGAACGCCTAGTTCCGCACCGTCGCGCCGCTCTTGGCATTCAGCCACTCACATGTGTCCGCGCAATCACAGAGCGCCTTCTTGACCGAACACCAGGACCGCTTCGCATAATAAATCGGAACCTCCTGCTCCTTCGCCTGCTGCTTGATCACCTTGGTCAAATTATGATTCACATAATCGGTCAGCACCAGCACTGCCGCGACTTTCTCAGGAATTCCTTTACGCACCATCTGACATTTACGCCCGGATACGTGCATAACGTCGTCAAACCCAATTTCCGCCAAATGATCGGGCATATTGCCCAGATGATCCGCACCTACGACTAAAATAGAAGCCATTATTACATCTCCTTTACGTATGTAGTGTTTCTCGCAATTATGTTGAGGCCGTTCCCGGCAGTTAGTGGCAGTAATCAATGATAATGATTCTCATTTTTTTGATAATGTAATGATAATCGTTCTCAACTATAAAGTCAACCTCGCCGAGTCAAAATTATATAAAGCTTAGCAGCCTGTGACAAGTCTGTTGCGGATAAACGCAACAAAGCCATACCGCATACGCGGTATGGCTCAGCTCCGGCCTGTTTGTTACGCCCAGAAAACACCGGCAGACAAAATAATAACCAGCAGAATGTAAAGCACCAGAATGACGCCTGTGCTTGTGGAACAACCGACACCGCAGCCTACTCCTCCAACTCCCATTCCTATCCACTCCTCATCGGTACTTGAGCCTGTAGACGTTAACCCCTACGCTCATGGTTCAGTATATGACAGATGTAGCGAATGGTATGGACGTTAGCCCGACAAGAAGGCAATTACAGACGACTGCCTACAGGAATAAAATGATGTAGAAAACTGCAGCCAGCACAAAACGGTAGTAGGCAAACCAGGACAGACTCAAGCGTTTGATCAGATTCAGAAAGGTAACTACAGCGATCATCGCCACGACAAAAGCAGCGACCAGACCGGCGATAAAGATGCCCAAATCATCCAGAGTCAGCAGATCGCGGCTTTTGTACAGGTCAAGTCCCGTCGCCCCGAACATGATCGGCACCGACACGAGAAACGTAAACTCCGCCGCCGCCTTCTGGCTCGTGCCCAGCAGCATGCCTCCGGAAATTGTGGAGCCCGACCGCGAAAACCCCGGCCACAGCGCCAAGCATTGGAAAAGGCCGATCCCAAACGCCTGCTTGTAGGAAATGTCGTCCATCTTTTCGGCGGTCACCCGAACCTTGGCCTTGTCCGCTATTAAAATAAGTATCCCCCCGACGACAAGGCTGATCAGCACGGTAGCCGGTCCAAACAAATACGTCTTGATCAAGCTATGTAACGCCAACCCGCCGACAACTGCAGGCAGCATGGCCAGCGCCATATGAATCAGATTGATTTTACCGCGGCTGCTGAAGCTTTCCTTGAAGTTCAGGAAGCCGACAAATCTCCGCCAGTACAGGACCAGAACAGCAAGCACGGCTCCGAGCTGTACGACAACCTCGAAGGTTTTGGCCCGGTCATCCGTAAATCCAAGCAGATGTCCGGTCAAAATCATATGCCCCGTCGAAGACACCGGCAAAAACTCCGTCAAGCCTTCCACAATGCCCAAAATAATAGCCGACCATAATTCGCTCAACACGCTCACACTCCCAGTTCAATTCATTATCCGGTGTTAGCCACCTCGTCTATTATAGTAGATCATGTCCCGCGAAAGAAGCAATCAAAGCAAAAAACCGAAACGTCCGACATCGCGTCGAGGCTTCGGCTTGAATTTATGCGGGATACGGAATGTCTGGACGTACATATCGCGGGCCATTTCCCGGCGCACAGCCCGTTCGCTGAATGTCAGGCAGGCCATTCGCACCCGGCAGGCGGATTACTTCACGTCGTAGCCTTGCTCCTCAATCGCTTCCTTCAGAGCAGCGACAGTCAGCTTGCTGTCATCGTAGTCCACGGAAACCGACTTGGCGGCCAAATCAACCTTGCCGGAAGCGCCAATCGTCTGCAGCGCCTTCTCTACGGAATTCACGCAATGATTGCAGGACATGCCTTCAACTTGCAATTGCACAGTTGCCATACCTAATACCTCCTTGGTTTTGATGCTATTATACAATACCCCCATACCGTATGTAAACTAACAGGAAGGCAGCGCGCGCGTCGCCATTTTACATTTGTAATGAAAATGAAATATAACTTTGATCTGCCCTTAATATTCACGGGGTAAGATAGTAGCAACCCCCCTTTTTGAAATATAGCAAGCTTTGGATGGCCCGCGAGCAGCGGGTCTTTTTCTTTGGCCGGGCTTCTGCGTCGTTCGCTAACGGAGCCGGAGCCAACACGAGCCAAGGCCGACGCCAAGCCGCCCCGGCAAGGCGGATTATTCGTCCAGACGCGCCACGCATTGCGCATATTGCTGCAGATCATTGAAGCTGTCTGCGCATATCAGCGGAAGGCCGGCGCCTGACCATGCCTCCTCGGAGACAAGCTCGGCCTGGACGCCGCTGAGCCAACGGATCAAGCCGGTCTGGGCGGTATGCAGCGCTTCCTCCAGCGAAGAGCGGCAGCCGGCCGCATACACGCCATGCAGCGGATGAATCTGGCCGCCAAGGCGCGGAATGACCGCCTGCGCCCCCGTCTCCTTCATCCGCTCGGCCATCCACTGCGCCGCAGCCGCTGAAATAAACGGCATATCGCTGCCGACCGCCCAGAAGCGGTCTCCGTCCGCTTGGGCCAATGCCGCATGCAGCCCGCTCATCGGCCCCTTGTCCGGGATCAGATCCCGGATCATACGCGCCTCGCCGCCGACAGCTTGCGCAAACGTGTCCGGCTCATTGGTGACCACCAGCACCTCGCCGCATACCTGGAGCATGGACCGGATGGTCCGCCGGATAAGCGGCTGTCCGCCGAACGGCATCAGCCCTTTGACTTGGCCCATTCGGCTATTATGTCCGCCCGCCACGATCACCCCGGTCAAAGTTAACGGCTGGCGATCAGTCATGGCGTTCCTCCCCCGGACCCGGCAGCTTCAGCCCGATCACAGCCGCAGCGGTCCGCAGCAGCGCTTCCGGCTCATGAATCGAGTAAATCGGCGCCTGGCCGGCATACGGCTGCACCTGCTCGGCCGGCAGCCAGGACGCTACCGCCACCAGCCCGGTCATCTGCTCCAGCAGCGGCAGCTGCTCCGGCTCGCGAATAATGACCAGCTTCGGGCAGCTCTCCCGCTTGAAGCCCTCGATCAGGATCACATCCACGCCGGACAGCCGCTCCAGCAGCTCATCCAGCGCCAGCGACCGCTGCTCGACAATAAAGGTGCGGCCGCTCCGGTCCGATGTGACGGCTACCGTATCCGCCCCGGCCTCGCGATGCTGCCACGTATCCTTGCCCTGCACGTCAAGCTCCAGCTCATGCACGTCATGCTTGATCGTCCCGACCGTATACCCGGCCTGCTTCAGCAAACGGATCAGTGCGCAGACTAGTGTTGTCTTGCCTGTATTTTTGTAACCGGACACC
Organism: Paenibacillus sp. sg306046; assembly: GCF_059821225.1. NCBI lineage: Bacteria > Bacillati > Bacillota > Bacilli > Caryophanales > Paenibacillaceae > Paenibacillus > Paenibacillus sp. sg306046. Next base: position 98,133 of record NZ_JCAMRT010000018.1, on the reverse strand, counting down.
TGTAAAACGATTGGTTTGTTCATGGTCCGCTCTCCTCTTGGCCTGTCAGCTTGTGAACGTATGCGCAGCAGCGAGCCTACACAGGGTAGCCGAGGCGACCCGCCGGGGCGGTCAGCAGCACATCCACCTTGTCGCCGGCGTGCAGCCCGCTGCCGCCGGGCGGAATGATCAGCAGCGCCGTCGTATCCTGAATCGACCGCATGCTGCCCGACTTGTCATGGGCCAGCGGATAGGCAACCACCTGCCCGTCCCGGAAATCAAGCCTGCCGCGCAAAAACCGGGGATAGGCGTTGATTTTATCGCAATCCTGTCCCAGCACCGCCTGGATGCGCGGCATCCGGCCGTCCGTCGACCCCTGCAGCCGGGCCAGCGCCGGGCGGGCGAACAGCTCGAAGCCGACATAACAGGCGCCCGGATTGCCGGATAACGCCAAAATCGGCTTGCCCGACAATAAGCCTGCGCTGGTCGGACTGCCAGGCCGCAACGCCACCTTGTTAAACAAGGTGCGGCCCTCCCACGTCAGCAGCCATTCGGCGAGTACATCGTAATCGCCGACAGACACGCCGCCGGAGGTCAGCACGGCGTCCGCCGCAGGCAGCGCCTCGGCGATGCTGCGCTGCACAAGCTCCAGCTTGTCCGCGACAGTGTCCAGTACACGCGGGATACCGCCCAGGCCGCGCACCAGATCGGCCAGCATCCAGGCGTTGCTGTTGCGGATGCGCCCGGCTTGCAGCGGCGAGCCAAGCGACTGCAGCTCGGAGCCGGTCGACAAAATGACGACGACCGGCTGCCGGTAGACGCGCACGCTCGCGTACCCGAAGGACGCGAGCAGCGCCGTTTCACCGGGGCCGATCCGGCGTCCGGCCTCGGCAAGCCGTTCGCCCTCGGCGGCTTCAGCGCCGATCGGCGTTACGTTGGCGCCCGCGGCCGCAGGCCGGGCGATCAGCACGAACGGGCGGCCCGCCCGTTCCTCCGTCGCGGTCAGCTCAAACATGATGACCGTGTCCGCGCCGTCCGGCAGCATCGCGCCGGTCATAATTTTGGCCGCCTGGCCGTGCGCCAGCGGGCTATGCGGCACATCGCCCGCGGCGATGGAAGCCGTGACCTCCAGCGCGACCGGCCGGTCGCGCCGCGCCTCCGCCACATCGGCGGCCCGCACCGCGTAGCCGTCCATCCCGGATCGGCGGAAATGCGGAAACGGATGCGGCGCATACACCGGCTCCGCCAGCCACCGCCCGTAGGCCGCTTCGAGCGGAACATCCTCCGTTTCCAGCGGCTGAAGCTGCGCTTCGATACGCCGGATCGCTTCGTCGACTTGAATGGCTGTCCGGCTGTGCTTCCCGTTATTTTGTTGCATCGTATCCTTCACCTGCTCCCAACATTAGGCGGTGCTTCCTGCGTTAGCTTTGCTTCCATTATGAAGCATCACTGCGGAAAAGGATAGTCCCTGCCCCCGTTGTCCACAGGATCGTCAAGCCTGTTCGATGAACCGGTACACAAGCTTCGTAAACGAAGAAGACAAGAGGCCAACATCAGCGTCTATCGCTTCTGTTCGCCTCTTTAAGATCGTTAGCCTTACCGCTTACGGCTTCTCATACATGAGTTCGCTTCCTTAACCATCAAGGACGTTAACCTTCGGCTCCCCTAATGGTTAATCGCCCCAATAGCTCCGTTTGCTTGCCCTTGCTTTACGCTTCCCTTAACCGCCAGCCGGTATCCGGGCTCGCCTGACCTTCATCCGACCTTGATCCAGACCTTGATCCAGACCTTGATCCAGACCTTGATCCAGACCTTGATCCGAGTTCTTAATCCGAGACTTTAATCCGCCTCAACCGGCTGAACCGCCTGGCTCAGCTGACGCTCCAGCTCAGCGGCATAGTCCCGCTCCTGCTCCGCCGTATAGCCAAGCAGCTCGCTCATCGCCCGCTGCACCCCGTCCTTCCAGCGGCGGACAGCGTCCACCTGGAAAAACATCGCCCCGGTGCGGCGAACCAAAAAGTCGACCGGCTTGGCGACCATCTCCTGCTCAATGCCATAACGCAGCGCCGCGTACACCTCGGGCGGCAAGCCGAAGCGCCCTGCCTGCTCCCGCGCCTCCGGCAGCAGCTCATACACCTGTCTGACATTCGTCCCGTACCGGCGGACAAGCTGTTCGGCCTCCGGCCGAGCCAGGCCGCTCTGAATGCCGCGCTCTGTCCAGGAACGAACGAAGCTGTCAAATTTCGCGGAGCCGCCGACATCGCCGCCGGAGATTGCCAATGTTTTCGTCGAGCAAGGCCGGAAAGGCCCCTTGCCTTGTTCGCGCAGCGCATCTTCCAGCTTGTCGGTGACGGTTTCGGCCATTTTGCGGTAGCCGGTCAGCTTGCCGCCTGCGATCGTCAGCATGCCGGAGGGAGAGCGGAAAATTTCATCGCGCCGGGAAACCTCGGAGGGCGACTTGCCTTCCTGATAAATAAGCGGCCGCAAACCGGCCCAGCTCGATTCCACATCCCCGGCGGTCAGCTTCAGCTCAGGGAACATGAAATTGGCGGCCTGCAGCACGTAATCACGGTCGGCCGTCGTCATCAGCGGATGTGCGGTGTTTCCTGTAAAGTCGGTGTCCGTCGTCCCCACATACGTCTTGCCGTCGCGGGGAATGGCAAACAGCATCCGGTTATCCGACGTATCGAAATAAACCGCCTGCCGCAGCGGAAACCGCGCCCCGTCAAACACCAGATGAACGCCCTTGGTCAAACGGAGCGTTTTTCCGGTACGCGACTTGTCCAGCTCCCTTAGCGTGTCCACCCATGGACCGGTTGCGTTAACGACGCAGCGCGCGCGCACGGTATACGTGCCGCCGCCGATCTGATCGACCGCCTGCACGCCGGTCAGCTTGCCTTCGCCGTCAACGAGCAGCTGCTCGACCTTCGTGTAATTGACAGCCAGCGCGCCGGCCTCCACCGCCCGCTTCATGACCTCGATCGTGAGCCGCGCATCATCTGTCCGGTATTCAACATAGTAGCCGCCGCCGAGCAGCCCGCTTTGCTTGAGCAAAGGCTCCCTCTCCAGCGTCTCGCCGCGGGTCAGCATTTTCCGCCGCTCGGTGCGCTTTACCCCGGCCAAGTAATCATATAGCCGCAGGCCAAATGAAGTGGACAGCCTGCCAAAGGTTCCGCCCTCGTGCAGCGGCAGCAGCATCCATTCCGGCGTCGTCACATGCGGCCCGTTTTCGTACACGACCGCCCGCTCCTTGCCCACCTCGGCCACCATCTTCACTTCCAGCTGCTTCAGGTAACGCAAGCCGCCATGCACGAGCTTCGTCGAACGGCTGGAGGTGCCCGCCGCGAAATCCTGCATCTCCACCAGCGCCGTCTTCATTCCCCGCGATGCCGCGTCCAGCGCAATGCCGGCGCCCGTAATCCCGCCCCCGATAATTAAAACATCAACCGTCTCGCCAGCCATCTGCTCCAGTAGCGCCTGTCTCGTCAAGCCGGAAAATTGCTGCGTCATTTGTATGTCCTCCTCCGTGTAGGTCCGGGCTGTCCAAAGCACTTAGGTTCAGGTCGTACATCCTTAAGGTTCCCTATGCTCATGCTCAGGTACACAGCCATTTGCAGCCCCTGCATGCCGTTTACAATCCATCGCCTGACAGCCCGCCCAGGCGGCAGGTACGCAAAAAAACCACAAACATCCCAGCCTGCAGCACGTGCAGCGGGGTGTTGTGGTTTCTCCGCGTCTCCAACCGTTTATGAACTTGCTTCTAGTATACCAGCTTTGCAGCAAAGTGCACAGCCCATCTTTTTCCGCGCCTTATTAGCCTGAAATTGAGCATCGCTCCGAACCTGCCTCATCGACGCCAGCCCGCCGCTATTGCGGGACGCAGCTTTAAGCAAAGGCCGTCGCCGCTTTCACTGCTTTTTTCCAGCCCGCATACAGCTCCTTGCGCTCCGCATCCGCCATGACGGGCGTGAACGTCCGGTCCGCACGCCAGCGCTCCGCAATTTCATTGCGGTCCTTCCAGAAGCCGACCGCCAAGCCCGCCAAATACGCCGCGCCGAGCGCAGTCGTCTCGTTGACAACCGGACGTTCGACGTCCGTCCCCAGCAGATCGCTCTGAAACTGCATCAGGAAGTTGTTGCGCACTGCGCCGCCGTCTACACGCAGCGTATGCAAAGGCAAGCCCGAATCCAGCTCCATCGCGTCGGTCACATCCTTCGTCTGGTACGCCAGCGCCTCCAGCGTCGCGCGAATGAAATGCTCCTTGGACGTGCCGCGAGTCAAGCCGAACACTGCGCCACGTACCGCGCTGTTCCAATACGGCGTGCCCAGTCCGACGAAGGCAGGCACGACGTACACCCCTTCCGTTGATGTGACGCGCTCCGCATACGTCTCGCTGTCTGCCGCCGACTTGATCATCCGCAGCCCGTCGCGCAGCCATTGCAGCGCCGAGCCTGCGACAAAAATGCTGCCCTCCAGCGCGTATTCGACCCGCCCTCCGATGCCCCAGGCAATCGTCGTCAGCAGGCCATGCCCGGAGGCGACAGCCTGCTCGCCCGTGTTCATCAGCATGAAGCAGCCGGTGCCGTAAGTGTTTTTGACCATCCCCTTCTCGAAGCAGGCTTGCCCGAACAAGGCGGCCTGCTGGTCCCCGGCCACACCTGCGATCGGCACCCGGTGGCCGAAGAAATGATGCTCGACCGTGTCGGCGTATACCTCCGACGAGGAACGAACCTCCGGCAGCATTGCCAGCGGAATGCCAAGCACGTCCAGCAGCTCCTCGTCCCACTTCAGCTCATGAATATTGTACATCAGGGTGCGCGACGCGTTGGAATAATCCGTCACGTGAGCCCGGCCGCCGCTCAGCTTCCACACCAGCCAGCTGTCAATGGTGCCGAACAGCAGCTCGCCGCGCTCCGCCTTCTCCCGCGCTCCATCCACGTGATCGAGCAGCCATTTTACCTTGGTTCCCGAAAAATACGGATCAAGCAGCAGCCCCGTTTTACGACGGAACAGCTCCTCATAGCCTTGACGCTTCAGCTCCTCGCAAATATCCGCCGTCTGCCGCGACTGCCACACAATCGCGTTGTAAATCGGGCGGCCTGTCTGACGGTCCCACACAACCGTCGTCTCCCGTTGGTTCGTGAGGCCGATTGCCGCGATCCGGCCAGCTCCAATGCCCGCTTCGGTCAGCGCAGACGCCAATACGCCAAGCACCGACAGCCAGATGTCGTTGGCGTTATGCTCGACCCAGCCCGGGTGCGGGTAATGCTGCTTGATCTCCTGCTGCGCCGTCGCGATCGCGTCCCCCTGACGATCAAAAATCATTGCGCGTGTGCTTGTCGTTCCCTGATCAATCGCGATCACATAACGGTCCTGTTGGTTTGTCACCGCAGCTCCTCCTGTCCATTTGGTTGATTAAAGTGCTTCCATAACTCCGGTCGCGAAGTCGTCACCGCCGAAGCTCCAGCCGCAATTGCCTGCTCCACTTCCTGCACGGTGCGAATCAGCCCGCCAGCGAAAATCGGGATGCCGGTCCGCTCATACACCTCAGCGATCATATGCGGCACGACGCCCGGCATCACTTCAATATAGTCCGGCTTTGTGCGCTCCAGCAGCACATAGCTTTTCTCCAGCGCATTTGTATCGAGCAGAAACAGCCGCTGAATGGCGAGCAGCCCATTTTGCCGCGTCTTCGCAATAACTCCCGCACGTGTCGAGATCAGTCCTGCCGGCCTCACCACCTGGCATAAAAACTCGGCGGCGTCCTCGTCATTTTTCAAGCCGCCGATCAGATCGGCATGCAGCAGCGCCTTCTTCCGATGCGCCCGCGCAAGCTCCACAATCGGCTGCAGCTGGCTCACATGCGTGTCGAGAATAATGACGTATTCGTAAGAAAGCTTCATCAGCTTTTCCAGATCCTTCATCTGCCGGGCAGCGGGCAAGATCACTTGTCGATGAAATACCATCCGGTTATTTCCTCCCTTAGAGTACATGGTGCATCTGGCCAAAGCTGCCGGACCAGAAAAAACCACGACGAATCTCATCCCGCTAAGAATGTCATTCGTGTGGTCTCCGTCTCTCCGTCACCTTCGTATTAACTTGGTCTTATTATAGGGGCAGAAGCCGCCGCTCGTCAATGTGCAGAAAGCGCTGCAATAACCAATAGCCCACGCGCTTCCGCCAGCGCGTTACGCCTTCGAGCGGGCCAGCAAATACAGGAAATAAGGCGCGCCGATGACCGCTACAACGATGCCGGTCGCAACCTCCGACGGCTGAATAATGACGCGGCCGATCAAGTCGGCCAGCAGCACAAGCAAGCTGCCGACCAGCGCAGACGCAGGCAGCAAGTACTGATGCCGAGGGCCGACGAGCTGCCTCGCCAGATGGGGAGCGATCAGGCCGACGAACCCGATCGCGCCTCCGGCGGCTACGCAGGAGCCCGCCAGGGCAACGGCAGCCGACAGCAGCAGCAGACGCTCGCGGCCGACGCGTGTCCCGAGTCCGATCGCTGTGAGATCGCCCATATTCATCACATTCAGCGTCCGTCCCTTGTACAGAACAAACGGCAGCAGCACGAGCAGCCACGGCAGCAGCGCCCAGACAAACTTCCAGCTTGTCCCCCAAATGCTGCCCGCCAGCCATACCTGAACAAATTGGTATTGATTCGGGTCCAGCTTGATCGTCAGCAAAATCATTGCGGCCGCAATACCGGCAGCGACGGCAATCCCTGACAGCACCATGCGAGTCGGCGAGATGCCGCGATGCTTGTCGTACGACAGGGTGAAAATAAGCGCCGCCGTTGCCCCCGCCCCGACCAATGACAGAAACGGCAGGAAAAAGACCGGGGCCGACTGATTAACCGGGAAAAACGAAATAAACAGCACGACCATCAAGCCTGCGCCCGCATTAATGCCGAGAATACCGGGGTCGGCCAGCGCATTGCGCGTCAGCCCTTGCAGGATGCAGCCCGACACAGCCAACCCTGCGCCGATCAACACGGCAATCACGATCCGCGGCAGCCGGAACTCGAATAAGATCAGGTGCTGCTTCGCCGTGCCTGCGCCAAACAAGGTTTTGACCACCTCAAGCGGCGACAAACGGATAAAACCGGTATTCATGCTAATAATAAACACAAGCACAATCACCGCGGCCAAAACGGCAAAAACCGACCAAGCGCGAATACGCTTGTTCCGCTCGTACTTGGACTCCAGATAACTGAAGGAGGTCATTACAGCTCCCTCCTTTCTTTACGCACCAGGTACAGGAAAAACGGCACGCCCAGCACGGCGATCAAGGCGCCGACCGGCGTTTCATGCGGAGGATTAATCATTCTGGCCCCGATATCCGCCAGCACCATCAGCAGGCTGCCCATCACCGCCGAACAAGGAATAATCCAGCGGTAATCTACGCCGACAAGCGCGCGCGCAATATGAGGAATCAACAGTCCGACAAACCCGATCGAGCCAACCGCCGATACCGCAGCCCCGGCCAAAATAAGCACCACCACCGTGCAAGCCAGCTTGATCCAGCCGATACGGCCGCCCAAGCTTCTGGCAATGTCCTCGCCAAGACTGAGCAGCGTAACCGATCTGGATAACATAAGCGCAGCGATCAAAGCGGCGATGACCCACGGGGACATCAACTGAATCTGCATCCATTTCGTGCCTGCCACTCCGCCTGCGTACCAGAAGGCCAGGTCTTGTCCGATCCGAAAAAAAATCGCAATCCCCTCGCTAAGCGCGGACAGCATCGCGGCCACTGCGGCCCCGGACAACGCCAGCCGGACCGGCGTCAAGCCGCCCCGCGCCATCGAGCCGATGCCGTATACGATTCCTACCCCGACAGCCGCTCCGAGGAACGAATACAAAATCAAGTACTTAAACGGCAAGCCCGGCGCAAAAGCAAAGCAAAGCGCCAGCACAAAGCCTGCTCCGGCATTAATGCCGAGCAATCCGGGATCTGCAAGCGGGTTTCGTGTCATGCCCTGCATGATAGCGCCTGCCACTGCGAAGCACGCCCCGATCAGAGCGCCCGCCAGTGCGCGCGGCATCCGCAGCTCCTGAATAATCTGGTGCTGGGTTACGTTCGGATTGAACCGGAACACAGCCTCCCATACCGTATACAGACTGATATCCGCCGCTCCAAGCGAAATGGATATGCCGAGCGACAAAATCAGAATACCTAGCCCGGCAGTCAAAATGACAGACGCCGCAACCGGTCTGGATTTGAGCGCCTGGGGCGCCTGAGGCTTTTGTGAAGCTGAAGACGATTCTGTAGATGCAGCCATTTTGCTCATACCTTCCCGCGATAACGATTATCAATATCATAGTAGCAGACTGAACCGGCGGCAGCAATGGATTTTTTGCGACCAGGGCTGGCTGATGATGGTTATCGAATTCTGGATATTGTGTTCAGGGGCGACAAGGATGCCGAAAAGCTGCTGGCCGATATGCAGCAATCGTCGGTATGGCATGGCTATAAGAAGGAACCTTCATTTCCGCTGTGCAGGCGAATTATGAAGGTTCTTTCGCCGTCCGCCTCCGCTAGCTCCGCTCGGGCGACGGGATCAGCCGCTCATACAAATAATCGACGACATGCTCCGCCTTCATCTGCCCCGTCAGCCCCTCGCGCTCGATGCCAAGCTGCATCTGAATCAGGCAGCCCGGATTGCTGGTCAGCACGACGCGGGCTTGCGTTTCCTTCACATGCTCCATTTTATGGTCCAGCACCTGCATTGACATCTCGGGCTGTGTCAGGTTGTAAATGCCCGCCGAGCCGCAGCAGCGGTCCGCTCCCTGCAGCTCGACCACCTTCGCGTGGCCGACGCGCTGGAGCAGATTGCGCGGGGCGTTGCTGGCCTTCATGACATTGCGCAGATGGCAGGAATCCTGGTAGGTCACCGTCTCGATCGGGACGGCGGACTTCGATGCCAGCGCGGCGGAAGCCGCTCGCCCGGCTGCTCCCCCGCTCGGCGTCACAGCATGCGCCGCCTCAGCGGACGCGGCCTCGCTCGAAGCCGCTGCAAGCGCCATTGAGGCGGCTGCGGCTCCGTTCGCCTCGCTGGCTCGCGCCGCCTGGCCCGCAGGCCCGGCCAGCGCGTCGAAGCGGAGTCGGCCAGCCCGCTCCAGCAGCAGCTGGCTGACATCCTTCACCTGCCCGGCGAAGGCCAGCGCCGAGTCCGCATACGCCGGGTCATCATGCAGCAGATGACCGTATTCAACCAGCAGCGCCCCGCAGCCGCCCGCGTTGGACACCACCGTGTCCACCTTGGCCTCCAGGAAGGCGCTGATGTTGCTGCGCGCCAGCTCGCGCGCCTGGTTCAGCTCGCCGCCGTGGGCATGCAGCGCGCCGCAGCAATTTTGCGTCTCCGGGATGACGACGTCATAGCCTGCCTCAGACAGCAGACGCGCCGTCCGAATATTCGTTTCGGTATATAGCACATCCATAATACAGCCTCGAAACAGGCCGACCCGCCCGACCGCCGTTCCTTTGGCAGGCACAAATACGCCCAGCTGCTCCACGACGCCGCTGCCGGAGGCCGCCGGAAGAATGCGCTCCATTTGCCGCATCGGCTCAGGGAAAAGCTTCAGCATCCCGGACGCACGCACAAGTCCGCTCAGTCCGGAGCGCTGGTACAGCCGCAGTCCCTTGCCAAGCAGCTTCATCCGCTTCTGCTGCGGAAACAGATGCCGGAACGTGATGCTGCGCAGCGCCTTCACCCACAGCCGGTGCTCGGCATGCTGCTCCAGCGACTCCTTCGTCTGCTCCAGCAGCGTGCCGTACTTCACGTCGGCCGGACAGACCGGCTCGCACGCCCGGCAGCCGAGGCACAAGTCAATCTGCTCGCGGAATGCCTGGTCCGGCTCCATCACGTCATCAACGACCGCCTTCATCAGCGCGATCCGTCCGCGCGGCGATGCGGCCTCCAGGCCCGTCTCGCGGAACGTCGGACAGGCGGGCTGGCAAAAGCCGCAGCGCATGCAATTCGTCAGCTCGTCGTAATCAAGCGCCAGCTTCATCCGCTCGGCCAGCGAGGAGCCGCTCTCGCGCGCCACTTGTTCTTTGATCGACACAGCGCCGCTCATCGGTTCACCACCACCCGTTTCCGCGATTGCTTGGCAAATATTTTGCCGGGATTCATAATATTGTTCGGGTCAAAGGCCAGCTTGAGACTGCGCATCAGCGCGATGCCCGCTTCGCCTACCTTCCATTCGAGAAACGGCGCCTTCACCGTGCCAACGCCATGCTCCCCGGTAATCGTGCCGCCGAAGCGGATCGCCGCCTCGAATATTTCCTCGAACGCCTGCTCAACCCGATGAATTTCCTCAGCGTCGCGGGCGTCGGTTGTACAGGTCGGATGCAGATTGCCGTCCCCGGCATGGCCGAACGTACAGATTTGCAAATCGTACTTGCGGGCGATCCGGTTAATCTCCAGCACCATATCGGCAATTTTCGAGCGCGGCACCGTTGCATCCTCCAGAATCGTCGTCGGACGAATCCGGGACAGCGTGGACAGCGCGCTGCGCCGGGCTTTCATCAGCCGCTCCGCTTCGTCCGCATCACGGGCCATCTGCACGCTGGCTGCTCCCTCCTCACGGCAAAGACGAATCATGTCCTCCATATCCTTGGCCACAACGGATTCGTCGACCCCATCCTGCTCGATCAGCAGCACCGCTTCCATATCGGTCGGCAGACCAAGCTTGTTGTACGCTTCAACGACTCGCAGCGTCGGGTTGTCGATAAATTCCAGCGTCGCGGGCACAATACGATGGCGAATAATGCTGGACACGCTGCGCGCCGCCGCATGGATATCTGTATACAGCGCGAGCATCGTTTTTTTGTAAACGGGAGCGGCCACAAGCTTCACTGTCGCCTCCGTAATGATCGCCAGCGTTCCCTCCGAGCCGACCAGCAGCTTCGTCAGGTCGTAGCCTGCGACGTCCTTGTACAGCTTGCCCCCGGTGCGAATCACCTCGCCTGAAGGCAGCACCGCTTCCAGCCCGATGACGTAGTCCTTGGTTGTACCGTATTTCAGCCCGCGCAGCCCGCCCGCGCATTCCATAATATTGCCGCCGAGCGTCGAGATGACCATGCTGCTTGGGTCTGGCGGATAAAATAACCCTTGGGCTTCCACCGCGAGATGGAATTCCTTCGTATTTAACCCGGGCTGGAACGTCGCGGTCAAATTATCGGTGTCGATTTCCAGCAGCTTGTTCATCCGGTTCATCACCATGACAATGCCGCCCTCCACCGCTACCGTGCCGCCGCACAAATTCGTCCCCGCGCCGCGACCGACAATCGGGACCCGGTGTTCATTGGCCAGCTTGAGGACAAACGCCACCTCCTCCGTATTCGCCGGGAAAACAACGCCATCCGGCACATGCTGGAGCATCGGCGTCGCGTCGTAGGAGTAAGAGACAAGTGTTTCCTTGTCATCCTTGAAACGGTCGCCGCCCAGCCGCTGGCGCAAGCTTTGACGCACTTGTTCGTTTAACACGGGCCCATCCCTCTTTCGTTGTAAATGTCGAATTCCGTTTCATTTGATCAGGTCATCTGATGACTTTTGTTCCATTATAGCTTATGATTGAATGGGTTGTATATAAATTTTGTACGGAAGGGCGATTACGCTGTGACATTTAAACCGGTTCGGCCGCAAAAGGGCAGCGACATCGTGCTGCAGCATTTGACGGAGCAAATTCGCTCCGGCCATTATCCGCTCGGCTCCAAGCTGCCGACCGTCGTAGAGCTGGCTGCAGGCTTCGAGGTCGGCCGTTCTACCGTTCGCGAGGCGCTCAGCGGCCTCAAGGCGATCGGAATGGTCGATATTCGGCATGGCGGCGGCACTTACGTCTGCGAGGCGCTGCCTGCGGCTTCAGGCGAGACGCCAGACAGCGCGGACTTCTTTGGCTCGATCGAATCGCTGAAGGAAGTGCTGGAGGTACGTAGATATATTGAATCCGGCTGTGCCGAGCTGGCTGCGCTGCGCCGGACGGCGGCGGATCTGCAAGCGATGGAGGCGGTGCTGGGGCGGATGCGGGAAACGCTGGAGGATGAGCGGCTGGCCGAAACGGCGGACGTCGATTTTCATGTGCGGATTGCCGAAGCGTCGCATAACACCCTGCTGCTGCAGATGATGCTGTCGCTGACTCAGCGCCTGCAGGACAATATGTCCGATTCGCGGCGGCTTTGGTTTTTCGCCGAGCGCAGCTCGGTGGAGCAGCTGCTGGCCGAGCATACCGGCATCTATGAGGCCATCCGCGACGGCAACGCCCCGCTCGCCGGGGAGCGAATGGCTGCACATATCGGCAAGGTAGACCGCGTCGTGCAGCAGCTATCCCGCGAGGATGGAAAGGGTTAACGGCGCAACTTATCCGGCAAGGAGGAATGACGATGGCCTTCGGTATCAATCGCGCGGAGCTGGCCCGCTGGAAGGCGGCTGTCAGCCGAGGCGAGCTTGCATTTCTGACCCATTATTGGCTGGACAGCCGATTTCCCGGCATCAAAACGGTGACCAAGGTCGGCTGCGCCGATCTGGAGCGGCTGTCCGCCTGGTGCGTCGTTCACGGGCTTAATCCGCAGTACATTCACCGGCGTCAGCCTTATCCTCATTTCGATCTGATCGGGCCGAAGCAGAAAGAAGTGCTGCAGCAGGAAGGGCTGCTGGAGCACATGGAGCGGTTCAAGCTTTAGCACGACTGAGCAGCGCAACGGCCCTTACTGCTCCTCGTCAGGCGCCGCCATCGCCCGGATCGTCTCAAACGGCACAGGCGTGTAATCCCAATGTTCCACACACATATTGATGTAATGGCTGCCCATATATTTTTGCCGGTGAATATGGCCGTGAAGGTTCACATAAGGCATATGCTGGTTCATATACATCGGCTCATGCGACAGGAAAAAGAACCCCCCGTACACAATCGGATGCTCGCTCACCTCATCGAAGCCTGCTTCCAGCCACCATGCCCGGGACCGTCCGCGATCATGATTGCCCAAAATCAGCGTCTTGTAGCCGTTCAAACGCGAGATGATCGCTTTCGTCTTCTCCGCGTTCAAAAATGAAAAATCACCAAGATGGAACACACGGTCAGCCGGACCTACAACCGCATTCCAGCGCCCGATCATCGCCTCCGTCATCTCGCCGGCATCGGCAAACGGACGCGACTCGAAATCAATAATTCCCTGATGTCCAAAATGGTGATCGGAAATGACAAATACGTTTGACATCGCGCAACCTCCTCTTTGTGGTTATGTATCCAGCATAGCAAATAATGCGCGCGTGTACGAATGCTTCAGGTTGACGGCCGCCTGATTTCGGATGTCCAGCGTCTCGACAATTTCTCCCCGGTACATAACAGCCACCCGATCGCAAAGCTGCTGGGTAAGCCGCAAGTCATGCGATATAAACAAATAAGCAAGCTGCTCCTTCTGCTGAATGTGCTTGAGCATGCGCAGCATGGAAGCCTGTGACAGCCGATCCAGACTCGCCAGCGACTCATCGAAAATAATGACGTCCGGCCGCACAGCCAGCGCCCTGGCGATACATACCCGCTGCTTCTGCCCGCCGCTCAGCTGCTCCGGCCGCCGCGACAGAAAGGAAGCGTCCAGCCCGACCCGGTGCAGCAGCTCCAGCACCAGCTTCTCCGCATTGGCCTGCTCGTCCGGGAAGTAATTGCGAATCGGCTCGGCCAGCACTTCGCCGACACGCATCCGGGGATGCAGCGAGGAAGCCGAATCCTGCAGCACCAGCTGCACGCGCTTATACAGCTGCCGCTCCCCAAGCCGCTTGTCATGAATGAACTGCCCCGCCAGCGCAATCCGCCCCTCTGTTAGCGGCTCCAGGCGCATGATGAGCCGGGCCAACGTGCTTTTTCCGCTGCCGCTTTCGCCGATCAGCCCGACAATTTCTCCCGCCCGCAGGCTCAGGTTAACGCGCTTCACCGCCTGACGGGACGCGCCATGCTCCCCTTCCCATGCGTGCAGTTCATCCGACCGCCTCGCCGCCGTGCCGCCAAGCCCCAGCCGGGCCAACCAGCCGTTCTGGCGCCGGCGTGACCTGCTGTACCCCGCCTGCGCCGGGTACGTCTTGGATACTTGATACAACTCCAGCAAGCTCATCCTCTCGCTCCTTCCGCCTGCATCGTAACGACGCGGCTTGCAAATCGGCGAATGCTCTGCTCATCATGTGAAATCAGCAGCACCGCAAGCTTGAATTGCGCCTGCAGCTCGGCCAGCAAAGCCAGCACCTTGCCCTCGTTAATAACGTCCAGCGCTGTCGTCGGCTCGTCTGCAATCAGCACGGCCGGTCCGGTGCTGACCATCATCGCCAGCAGCACTCGCTGGCGCATCCCCCCGCTCAGCTCGAACGGGTACGCCGACAAGATCGCCTCGGCATCGCTGAAGCCGATCCGGCCGAGCAGAGCTTGCATATGCGCCTCCATATCCCGACGCCGCCACGCCCGCTGCTGCTTCAACGTTTCCGCCATCTGCTTGCGCACCGTGCGGATCGGATCAAGGCCATTAAGCGAATGCTGGATCAGCAGCGCCACCTCATCGCGCCGCAGCTGCTGCCAGCTGCGCTCCGTCGCATGCGTCATATCCCGGCCCTTGTAGCAAATACGGCCGCCCGTCAGCTTCAACCCGTCGCCGAGCAGCCCGACAAGCGCGTGGGCGGTCATGCTTTTGCCGCAGCCGCTTGGTCCGACCAAAGCAACCGTCTCACCCGGATACAGCTCCAGCGACATGCTGCGGACAACCGGCTCCCACCGTCCCGCTTCGTAGCGGGAAATTTCCAGCCGTTCTGCGCGCAGCAGCGGTTCGCCTTTTATATCCGACTCTGACCTGTTACCCACCCTGCACCTCCTTCGGCCCGAGGCTGTCGGGCTTATTGAACCGCTCCCCGACGAGCTGGCATGCGAACACAAACGTCACGATGGCCATTCCGGGGAAAATCATCACGTGCGGAGCCAGCTGAAAATACGCGGTTGCGTCGTGCAGCATCACGCCCCATTCCGGTGTCGGCGGCTGCGCGCCCAAGCCAAGAAAGGAAAGCCCGGCGATGATCAGCACGATTTTGCCCATATCGAGCGTGCCGTACACGGCAATCGGGGCCGTAATCTGCGGCAGGATATAACGCCTCATGATGCGCAGATGCGAATTGCCGGCCATCCGGGCGGACAGCAGATAATCCTCACGGCTGACCTTGAGCACCAGACCGCGAATGAACCGCACATAACCGGCCCATCGGACTACGAGGATCGCCAAAATCATATTCGTAAAGCCGGGACCGAGAATGCCGACAATCGCCAGCGTTACGATCACATCGGGAAAAGCAAGCGTAGCGTCCAGCAGCCGCATGACCGCATGATCGGCGCGTCCGCCGGCATAGCCGGTCAGCAGCCCGAGCGGCAAGCTGATGCACAAGCTCAGCGCCAGCACGACAAAAGAAGCCGTCACCGTCGTACGAATGCCGTACAACATGCGCGACAATATACACCGCCCCAAATGGTCGGCGCCCAACGGGTAAGTCCCGCCGGGGGGAGCCAGCCGATGGGCCAGGCTTACCTCCAGCGGGTTATGCGGCGCGAGCCACGGCGCGAGCAGGCCAAGCAGTATAATGACTGCCAACAGACCGCCGCCGAGCAGCAAACTGGCCCTGCCGGGCCGGATGAAAGTCTTCCCGAGCATGCCGTTCCTCCTAACCTGCCCGCAAGCGCGGGTCCAGGTACACCTGAATCACATCGACGAGCAGTTGAATGACCACAAACAGAAATGAAGTAAACACGACGTACCCTTGAATAACGGGATAATCCCGCGCCGTAATCGCTTCGATCATGTATTTGCCCACACCGGGCCAGGAAAAAACCGATTCAACAATCACGTCCCCGCCCAGCATAAATGCAAAGCTGATCCCAAGCATCGTCATCATCGGCATAATGGCATGCTTGAAAATTTGAAAAATCAAAATGCGCCCGCGCGACAGCCCTCTCGCCCGCGACGCCTGAACAAAGCTTTGCTTGCTTAGCTCCAGCATATTGGTGCGCAAAACCCGGCCGTACACCGCTCCCAGCGTCAAGCCGAGCGTCAGCGCTGGCAGCAGCAGATGCCGCCAGCTCCCGCGTCCCATAGACGGCAGCCAGCCCAGACGCACCGAGCCTACATAGATCAGCAGAAAGCCGATCCAGAAGGATGGCACCGAAGCGCCGAGCAAGGCAAGCCACCGTCCCAGCCGATCCGGCCAGCGGCCCGCAAACACAGCCGTAGACACCCCAAGGACGCAGGTGACCAGCAGCAGCACAAGCAGACCGCCCAGGGCAAGCTCAATGGTGGCGGGAAGCCGCTTCAGCAGCTCCTGCATAACCGGCTCCTTGGACATATACGACGTTCCCCAATTCCAGGTAAACACATCGCTGAGCCAGCGCATGTACTGAACACTGAGCGAATCGACAAGCCCCAGCTCTTCCCTGAGCGCGTTCAACGCCTCCTGGGACGCCGGAATATTATGAGTGGTCAATAAAATACGCGCCGGATCGCCGGGAGAAATCCGCATCAAGATAAAAGTAAGCGTCGATACGCCGTACATCACCAGCACAAGCTGTACGACGCGTACTAGCCAATAACGCAGCATGCCTGGTTCCACCTTTTATCCGGCTATATCGACCTGAGCGGTGATGTAGTAATATTCGATCGGATGCGGAATAAAGCCGGTCACACCCTTTTTCACCCCAAATACATTGTCCGGATGCACGATAAAGGATTGCGGCAAGTCCTGGTTAATCATCGTTTGCGCCTGGACGGCGAGCTGGTTGCGCTTCGCGTTATCCGAGGACGCATTCAGCTGATCCAGTATGCTTGCCAGCGGCTCGGAAGCGTAGTGGCTGACATTGGATTCGCTCTTCGGCTGATAAAAAATATTCAGGAAATACTGCGGGTCGCCCGTATGTGCCGTCAGCATGCTGTACATCGCCAAATCCCAGTTCGGCTTGCCCAGCTCGGCATCAATATTTTCGACCTTGCGGATATTGACCGTCATGCCCTGCTTGAGCAGCCCGCTTTGGATAACCTCCGCCATGACGGACAGCTCAGGCCGCTGCGGGAAAGTCAGCAAGGTCGCTTGAAACGGCTGGCCGTTTTTCTCCCAGATGCCCTTCGCATTTTTGCTCCAGCCGTCAGCCGTCAGCAGCTGCTCGGTCGTTTGGCCGGCAGCCTGCTCCGCGACTTTGCCGAATGGCAAAATATCCGGGAACGGCCCCTTCGCCTTCGTGCCAAAGCCGCGCATAATCGACTGAATAATCGCCTCGCGCGGAATAGCCTTATCAATGGCCTGACGGTTCGTGCCGACCTTAAACAACGTGGAATTCATATTAAACAGCACCATATGGGTACGAACCGACGGTGCGGACAGCACCTCCAGCTTCTGGTTTTTCTTGACCAGCTCCACACTGTCGATCGGAATATCGGTTGCTGCATCGACCTCACCGGCCTGCAGCGCCATCAGGCGAGCCGTACCGTCGGTGACAAACTTCATCACGGCGCCGGCCAGCTTGGCAGGCTTGCCCCAATAGGCGTCATAACGCTCCACAGACAACGAAACGTCCTTTGTAAACTGCTTGATTTTGAACGGCCCCGTCATCGCCGGGTAGCTGCGCTCGTTGACCATGCTGGCCGTATCCAAAATAATGGCGCTCGGATCGGCCAAACTGGAAATCAATGCCGCATTCGGCTGCGTCGTCGTAATGGTCAGCTGATCGGGCGCCGACGCCTCGATTTCCTTCACCATCAGCAAGCCTTTGGCGAGATGGCTGTTCTGGATCGAACGGAGCAGTGATGCTTTGACCGCTGCAGCATCCATCTTCTTGCCATTATGAAACGTGACGCCCGGCTCCAGCTTCAGCGTCCAGGTCGTAGTATTATCCTGCTTCCATTCTTTCGCAAGCCAGGCGGTCGGCTGCAGCTTCTCGTCGAGCTTGATCAGCGTCTCGCCTGCGCCTGAACGCATCACATCCCAGCTGTTATCCCCGTGCGGGTCCACGCCGGTCGGATTCCATGTATAGGCCATCGTTAACGTCTTGCCTGTCTGAGTCTCGGCTCCTGCCTGGTCTGCAGCGTCACCAGTCTTGCCTGCCTCGCTGTTCCCTTGTCCGGCCTGTGTGCAGCCTGCAAACAGCAGCAGCAGACTCAGCAGCAGGAGACCGAGCCCCGCACCTCTTCGTTTATTGTAAGGTTTCCGCATAGCTTGTCTCTCCTTCATTTTCTTTCATGAACGTGGGCTTGAAACCAAAATTAAAGCTTGATTAAACAAAGGTTTTGACCATACATGTACAAAAAAAGCATCCCCGACGCTGGAGAAGCCGTCAGAAATGCTTGCTGGAATCGACGTCTGCGCCTGTATGCCCCATTGTCCTGCCCGAACAACAGATGAAAGGCCAGCCTCTTCACCATCCGCATTGCCAACCACCTCCCTAAACACCGTAGGTCAAACAGTGATGTCAAAATAGGCAGGTCTCCTGACTTGGGGCATCGCTCCCACACCTTCCCGGCGTGCAGCCAGTGGCGTGTTTGTGAGAGGAAGGTGCTGCTTGCGGCAGCGCCCTTTACAGTGGCGGGTCCGTGTCGGCCTTGCACCGAACTTCCCTTTTAAGCGGAATCAAAGCGTCCTTCACTTTGGTCCCGCACCTATTTTCGATCCTATTCAATAAATAACAGCTGACGGTTGCGCACCGTCTCTGAAGCTGAACCATCTTATGTTAAGCTTGAACACATGTTCTGTCAATATAGGAATGGCCGCAGCATCAGCGGCGGGGCGCAGCCGGGAGACGTTCCCCACGGTTAATGATCCCGACCCCCTCGCGGCATACGCCGTACGGCTCCCATGGACAGGACGCGCATATCCGGCCAATATCGTCCGGCGCCATCCGTTCAGCCAGCATCGCCGTCACCTCCGACCAACGAATCGGCTGCTCCAGCTTCAGACCGAGCCGCTGCACAACCAACGCATCGCGCACATGTACGCTCTCCCCGCGGCAATGATCCGGCTTGTCCTGCGGAAAATGGGCGCAAATGTCGTCCGGGCCTTCGATCATAACAATTACCGTCTCCGGCTCCACACGAAGCCGCTCATAGATGGCCGTCATATTTACACAGAAGTCCTCTGAATATCCCATGCCGCGAAATCCCAGCAAACAAAGCAGATGATGCCCGCGCAGCCGGATCATCGTCTCACTCTCCTTTTGGTTCAAATACATAAAGCCGACCGTTCATCGCCGTTCCGAAGGAAGGACCCCGATAGCCTCTGCGCCGCAGCTCCCTGCGCAGCTCCATCATCAAGGCGGCATGGCTTACAATCAGCACATCCCCTTCGCCCTGAGCGAAAATATCATCCAGCATCAGCTCCACCCGCCGACGCACGTCCCTGCGGCTCTCCGGGAACAAGCCCGGCAAGATGTACCAGGTCAAGCGCAGCAGCAGCATCCAGACGAGCACGTGCAGACGCCGCTTGGACATCCGGTGAAAGTCCGGGTAGGCGACCTCTCGCAGACGTTCCGTGATGACCATCGGCCCTTGGTAAACGTGCTTGGCCGTCCTGATCGCCCGCTCCATGCTGCTGACATAGCAGCGGCTCCAATTGATGTCCCGCAGCTCCGTCTGTCCCAGCTCAATGTCTGAGGCGTCATAGGTCTGAAACCAGTTATTCATCTCAGCCGGACTCAGGAAGCCTGAGGTCGGCAACGCATGCTTCACTTTATAATGGCGGATCAAGCCAATTTTCATCGTAAAATCCCTTTCCCTGCAACGCTGTGCAATCCATTAGGGGAAATGCATCCCGCTTCCAGTATAGCAGAACCTTAGCCGCTATTCGCGTCCTGCTTGCGTAGAACAAAAAGACCGTCGATGATTTGCTTCGCCCAGCTACGGACGAGACAAAAACCGATGGTCGGTGTGAAGGACGCAGGACCGAAAGCTTGAAGGGATAACTTCAGCCTAGTCGCCAGGTAATACCGGCTTAATTAACGATACGACCGGTTACGGTACGAATCGCTGGTGAACGAGGAAATAAACAAAAGGATCGCCGTCAGGATATGCATGATCATGCCCACAAACGGAATCCAGGCAATCAACGAAGTCAAAATGCCGACAATGCTGCCGATTTTAGGCCCATATTCCCTGAGCGCAAATGCGAGGGTCACTACATGCAAAACAAACATGATTGCCAGAGGCATATAAGCCCAACTAATAACAATTGTCCCGCCGATAAACGGAATACCGAGTATTGCCTCCAGAATTGCAGTGATCAGAATAAAAATTTGAGATAGTCTCATCGAAACCAGTCCTTTGCTTTTTTAGTATCATTACTTGAATGATACGGGACTACTTCCTTCAAGTTCCATACTTGATCGGTTTGGGGCAGCCACCCGCATGCAACCGCTTAACATTCCGAGCACGGAAAGCAAGCTGCATGCCGCGAACATTTACTTGGCGTCCAGCCTAAGTACATCTTCTTTGTAGGCTCGCAGCTCAAGGACACCGGCGGTATCGCCAACAAATCCACTCACCTTGAGCCGCTCCCCGGACCGGATACCCTCCAGCCCCTTGGCGGCGATGACGATCTCCCCGGTGGCGTCCTGCAAGCGGACAATATGGCGTTGGCCGGAGCGCGGCAGCGCTTCCGGTTCGCTTGTTATGACGACGATCCCTTCTACTGAAACAGGCTGCTCCAGCATATGCCGGGCTTCCAGCACCGACATCAGCGGATACACGTCCGCTTTGGGCTTTAACACAACGGTATCTGTTTGGGCAGCGGCGACTACAGGTTGATTCCAGGCAAACAGGGAAACGAGCGGAGCTCCAGCAGCATACGCGCGCTGCATCCATGTATATTGAACAGACGGCGGAAGTACAGCGACCAGCAGCAAGGCGAGCAGGAGCAGCCAACACGCATATATTTTCACAACGGGATTCACCTGGATCGTCCCCCTCCGAATGTAACCTTCCTCACCTACCTCTTTATCATAAGTTGTGGATGTTAAACGAGGTCGCGGGTTATGTTAAGTCATTGTTAACCAAAAATGGGGGATCGTAAACCAAGCTTTCCTTTCGCAGTTTTTTCACCACCGGCCATTATGAAATGCTTTAACTAACACATAACACAGGCGCAATGCGCCCGTGCTGGTGTCTGCCCGTAGGAGATGAGGATTAGGGCTTCTTATAAAAAGTCACGCCAGGTCTGCTTCACGCCGCACCTCAGGCGGACTGCAATATTTTTTCCAGCAAATTTTCCTTAATCATCTTGATTCGCTGCTTGACGTAAAAATCGTAGCTTGCTCCCTTGAGTTGACTGACGGGCACCTGTAGATCCGTATCGTTGTCCACAATTATCAGCGACCCGTTGTCGAAAAACTTGAACGTTAAATCCACCCATGTTCGCCCGACCGCGTTCAGAATCTGCTCAATTTGCTGCTCACTTACATACTCGCTGTTTTCCAGCATGACACGTCTGAAATGATCCCGCTCGATAAATCTGACATTAACCGCACTCATTGATCTACACCCCTCTCAAACTAGGAACATTTGTTCGTTAAATCTATTATATCATATTTTTAGTTCATGTCAACATTTTACAGAACTAACGTTCCTATTTAAATCAGCTTGCTGTTCAACGCTCCTTGACAAGCATCCTTCGTTTTCTTACAATAAATGAAACCAAATGGTTTCCTATTAAACTTCTCAAGGAGGCATTCGCCGTTATGTCATCACCTGCAAACCAGCCTGTCCCTGATATTCGTAAAACCGTACTCCTTCAAGCGCCCGTCCAGCGGGTATGGGACGCTGTCGCCACGTCCGCGGGCATCGCCGCCTGGTTTATGCCGAACAGCTTTGAGCCGCAGCTTGGCTTTGAATTTACGATCCAATCCCCTTACGGCACCTCGCAATGTCGGGTAAAGGAAATCGACCCGCCCAATCGGCTCGTCTTCACCTGGGGCGACGAATGGATTATCTCGTTTCATTTGGCTGAGCGTGAAGGCCAGACTGAATTTGCACTGACGCACTCCGGCTGGGGCCATGCCGAGGATGTCATCGCGCAGACGGGCATGAAGCACGGCATGGTCCGCGACCGGATGGATCAAGGATGGGAGCAAATTATTCTCCAGGCGCTGCGCAATTACGTCGAGGCTTAGCCGATGGATGGCCCTGCGTCCAAACACGACGTATTTCAGGCCATCGCTGACCCGACCCGGCGCAAGCTGCTCCAGCTGCTCGGCGACCAGGAGCTGCCCGTCAACGCCATCAGCAGCCATTTCCCGATGACCCGCACAGCGGTGTCCAAGCATTTGCGCATTTTGTCCGATGCCGGATTGGTCAGCGAGCAGAAGGTCGGGCGCGAGAAGCGCTACCGGCTGCAGCCTGAGCCGCTGCTGGAGCTGAAGCGCTGGCTTGCTTACTACGAACGATTCTGGGACAATCGGCTGTCTGTGCTGAAGCAGCTTGTTGAAACCGACGCAGACAGCGGCGGACAGACGGCGGCGCCTTGGCCGGTCACGCGCGGCGAGTAAGCCGCCTGGCCTCAACGAACCTGCCGGCGACGAGCGCTTTTCCGACTTCCTTTCCTTAACAAACAAGCCGCCTCCGCATCGGACCGGACAATCATCCGTGATGCTGGAGACGGCTTGTATAAGGATTGAGGAGCATGCAGGACCGGTCACTCAGAACCCGTCGTAGCTGACAAATTCACCGACAGGCTTGCGGTAGCCGCGCGGACGCTGTCTGGACGTATCCTCCTTGCCGAGCGCGATCAGCAGAGCGGGCACGTGGGTATCGGGAATATTCAACGCTGCACGCAGCGCCTCCGGATCAAAGCCGATCATCGGACACGTGTCCCAGCCCTGATCCTTGGCAAGCAGCATAAACAGCATTGCGGACAAGCTTGCATTACGGATTGCCTCATCCTGCATAAAACCTTCGCCGCGATCCGTATAGAAGCTTTGCACCGATTGCACCGTTTCATCATATTCCCGTTGGTCAATGACGCCCAGGCTCAGCAAGCCTTCGTTCAGCTTCGCCACATCCTGATAGGCGCCTTTGTTCCCCAGTACCACGATCACCGCGGAGGCGCTGCTGACTTTGTATTGCTTGTATGCCGCCTCGTATACTTTCTCCTTCACCTGCGGATCTCTGACCGCAATATAATGCGTATGCTGCAAATTAAATGCCGACGGAGCAAATTTCGTCAACTGGAACAGCTCATCCAGCTCCCGGTCCGAAATTTCGACGCCGGGGATAAATTTATTAGCCGATCTGCGGGCTTTCACCAAGTCAGTTAATTCACGGGCCGTTGTCGTCATCCTGCATCTCCTCCAAAGTTAGGCTGCTTATTACGCCATTAATATCTTGAATTAAAGATAATTGATTAGGCGTTCTTTGTCAAGCACAAACCAAAGAGCTGCCCGGGCCACCCCCGGAGATCAGCAAAAGAACCTTCACAACCACCCCTACGTGGAAATGAAGGCTCACTTTATACGAAAATCATACAGCTTGGCAGGGGCTGAAAGTCAAAAAGCGACTTTGGGGACAGCCCCTGATGCTCCAGTACCCTCCTGACAACAGCCAGGCTCATCGGACGAGCCGGCAGCTGGCCGGCGGCTGAAAAATCTTGGGCAGGAAACGCACAATCATCTTCAGCCGCTGGAAGGCAGGCGTTAATCAGCTTTAGTTCTGCAGCTGCAGGAGCCGGTCGAGCATAACCGCTGCCTGCGCGCGCGTCGCCTGCCCTTGCGGGTCAAATCGACCTGCGCCGGTGCCCTGAATGACGCCGCCGCCGTGCAGCGCCTCCACAGCCCGAACCGCGTACCCGCTGATCGCAGCCGGGTCAGTGAACGGAGCCGCATCGGACTGCGGCTTGAAGGACATCCGCACATGCTGCGCCGTGCGGTAAGCCAGCACTGCCATATCCTCGCGGGTGATCAACGCGTCTGCACCAAAGCTGCCGTCCGCTTGCCCTTGGGCGATGCCCAGCTTGCGGGCAGTCGCGACCGGAGCATAGCTCCAGCTGCCAGCCGGAACGTCGCTGAATGCGCCGCTCGCCGTCTCGTCAGTCAGTCCAAATGCCTGCATCAGCAGCTTCACATATTGCGCCCGCGTCACCGGCTGGTCGGGCTGGAAGACGCCGGGAGCCGTGCCGTCGATCACCGCACGAGCCGCCAAGCCCTCGATGCTGGACCTGGCCCAGCCTACATGGGCGATATCCTCGAAGCTGACCTGCACATACGCAGCCGCATAGTGGCTAAAGTGCTCCGGCTTAAATGCCGCGCGTCCGGTCGCTGTGTCATATCGGCCGTTCATTACCGGCTCCAGCACGCCTTGCTCCGTCACGTGATATACGACCACCTGATGCGGCTGCTGGCCTGCCTTCAGCTCGAAAGGCAGCTCCACGCTTAATTGTCCGTTGAAGGCAGCAACCGATTGGCCGTCCACCTGCAGCCGGAAGTCATATACCGGGTAGGAGCCAAGCCGTTGCTTTGCCGCTTCGGGCAAGCCGGCCGGGTCTACCGGGCTGACAGCCAGCTCCAGCTTGGAGGACGCGCTGCCGACTGCGGAACGAATCAGCTCCGCAGTCAGCGTCACAACGGTCTGGCCCGCCCGCAGCTCGATCGTCTGGACGTCGCCGCCCGTCGCAGCGACCAGCTCCTGCGCAGGCAGAGCCAGCTTGACCGGCTTCACGCCGTCCGCCGCAGTCAGCTCAACAACAAGCTTGCCGCCTGCCGCTTGTTCCGCGGCTTGCTGCAGCGCCGCTGCCGATACATCCGCCACGGCGTGACCGCTGGCATCTACCGTTGCCGTCACCTTCACATGGCCCTGATCGGTTGCCGCTGCCTGCTGCGGTACGCTGCCGCTCGTCGCGCCGCCCGTCGGTGACGAATTGCCTTCGCCGCCGGACGTTTCGCTGTCCGCAGCCTGAATCGTCACCAGCAGCGAGCCGCTTACGCCGGAGCCGTCTACGGCCGTCGCCACCGCTTTGACCTTGCCCGCTGACAGAGCGCTCAGCAAGCCGCCGCTCGTCACCTTAGCCAACGCTGTCGGCGTTCCCTCCTCGTGGTAAACCGACCAGGTCACCGACTGGTTAGTCGTCGCCGCAGGCCGGAACACCGCTTCAAGCTGCAGCTGCTGTCCGGCTTTTACTTGCTGCGCTGCCGCCGACACTGTAATTCCGGCCGCCTGCACCGGCAACGTTCGAATATTCGGCTGCGGCGGTGTCTCCATCCCGTAGCCCAGGAAAAAGCCGGTATGCGGCGGCTGGTTGTACCCGGTATTTTGCCAGGCGACGCCAAGGCGATACGTCGGATCATGCATCAGCGTCGGAATGCGATGCGCGGTGACATCCGTCGTCGTATACAGCCGGAGCGCATGGCTGTCCTCGGTGCGGACCAGCACCTCCTCGCGCCAGTCGCCGAGCAGATCGGCCTGCAGCGCCGGGTTGCCCTTCGTATCATTGCTGGAGAAGGTCCCGTTAAAGGTCACCAATCTGTCCATGGACTGCGTCGCTACGTTCCACTTGTCGATTTTCGGCACGCCCACGCGTGTCGGATCTCCCTTCCACTCGTGATCCAGCAGCTCGCGGCCGAGATCGCCGTCCCACCAGATCGCAAAATTGGACGACGGAATGTTGTTGGAAATTTTTTCGCCCTGGGCGCTGAACAAGCCCCCTGTCGGACTGTTCCATTCGCCGTCAATCGCCCACATCTCCTCGCCCGCATACCGCGGGTCCAGATCGGCGGACAGCCCCCGGCCAATATCCTTGCCGGTCTGCAGCTGCCCCCACAGCACGCGGCCGGTGCGCGCATCCTTCAGCTCTGCCGAATATTTCACGGCCGTATCTTCCTGCACCGCCCACATTTCCAGTCCGAGACGGGTCGGGTCCAGATTACCAACATGCATCGCATCGCCATGACCGAGCCTGGAGTTCCATAGCCCCTTGCCGTCATGATCAATCGCGGCTGCCCCGGTGATGATCTCATCTTTGCCGTCATTGTCCACATCCGCTACGCTCAGCTGATGATTGCCCTGACCGGCATAGCTTGCATGCTCTGGGTCCTTGGAGTCGAAGGTCCAAAGCTTGGTCAGCTTGCCATCCCGCCAGTTGTAAGCGACAAGCACCATCCGGGTATAGTAGCCGCGCTGCATCACTACGCTTGGCCGCTCTCCGTCCAGGTAAGCGATCGCCGCAAGGAACCGGTCCACCCGATTGCCGTACGTGTCGCCCCAATCGCCCACATTGCCGCGGGCAGGCTCATAGGCATCCGTCGCCAGCGCTTTGCCGGTCGCCCCTTCG
Organism: Paenibacillus sp. sg306046; assembly: GCF_059821225.1. Taxonomy (NCBI): domain Bacteria; kingdom Bacillati; phylum Bacillota; class Bacilli; order Caryophanales; family Paenibacillaceae; genus Paenibacillus; species Paenibacillus sp. sg306046. The sequence goes on along the minus strand of NZ_JCAMRT010000018.1, from coordinate 71,834 downwards.
AAGATCGTATGGAATTCCGGTCCTTCCAAAATATAACCGGCGCTGTTGCGGTAATCGGCAGCCGCGTCTCCAATGACTTGACCCACGCCGTCAACCGTACCGTCCGCCGTCCGGAACGTTACTTCAGCCTTGCCGTCGCCGTCGAGATCGTACACCATCACGTCGAGATAATGAGCGCCTGAGCGGATGTTGCGTCCCAGGTCAATGCGCCACATGAACGTGCCGTCCAGCTTGTACGCATCCACGTACGTCGGACCCGTGTAGCCGCTTTGCGAGTTGTCCTTGGAGTTGGACGGGTCCCACTTGAGAACAATTTCATACTCGCCATCGCCGTCCAGATCGCCGACGCTGGCATCGTTGGCCCGGTACGTATACGCTTCGCCTGCAGGCGTCACGCCGTCAGCCGGCTTGCGCAGCGGGATTTCCAGGTAATTGGCATCCCATACCTTTACCGTCTCGGAGCGCGGCTGCTCGATGCCGTCAACGACGGCCCGCACCTGGTACGTTGACGCTGCCGTGCCTGCCGCATCCACATAGTTTGTGCTGCCGGTCAGAGGAGCCGAAGTCAGCTTTACCCCGTCGCGGTACAGATGAAACCCGACCTGCTGCGGGTCCGTCCCGAGCAGCCGCCAGCCGATGTACACGCCCGACTCCTGCTTGACCGCCACCAATCCGCGGTTCAGGCTTTCCATCTGGCGCGGCGGCAGCTTGACGGGCGTGACCTGAATCTGCACGCCGGCCGCTTCCACCTGCGCCTCGCCTGCATACTGATACAAGCTCTTCACGACAAATGTATAAGTCTCGCCATTAGTCAACTCCGGGAATTCGGCAATGCGTTCCGTTTTCCCGGCCGTCTTGACCAAGGTCAACGACTGATCGCCGTGCTGCCGATAAATACGCGCGCCCTGATAGGCGTCGTCAAGCGGCGCTTCCCAGCCGAGCAGCGCTTTCGCATCATGCGCCTCTGCGGCCAGCTCCAGCACATCCGGCGCTTTGTCCAGCTGCCGGACGAGCACGTCATAGGTGCGGCTAATGTCCGTATAAACGGAGGAGCCGACCGTAATCTGGATCGGCATGGAGCTGCCCGTCACCGGCACCACCGTCGAAGCTCCGCTGCCCAGCGCCGATGCGCCAACCTTGAGCTGCACGCTGCCCGGATTGCTTGCAGTTGGCGTAACCGTCAGCTGCTTCAGCCAGTGAGGGACATCAACCGTGTAGCTGCCCACCTCGGGGCTGAACAGCGGCTGCAGCTGCGGCACAAAGCCGTCCTGCTCCAGCTGCAGACTGTTCAACGCCAGATCAAGCGAAGTGACCCGGACATTCGCAATGTTCAGCTTGCCGCCATTTGCATTGGTCGCAAAGCCGAAGCTGCTAATCCGCGCCCGGTCCACATTAAAGGCGTCCGGCCACGTCACCGTGCTGCCGTTGTTCAGATCCGTGATCTGCACCGTATATTTGCGCTGCGGCGTATTAAAGATCATTTTGAAGCGATACCAGTGGGTCGGATCATACGTCAGCTGCTTGGAGCCGTTATGACGTTTGATAACCCCGGCATCAAGCTGGTAGCGCAGCGCAGCGGCGCTGGTCGCGTTGACCTTGCCGTCCATCACAAACAAGCTCCCGCCCTTGGCGGTCGGCAGATTGAGATCAAACTCCATGATCATCCCTCCGCTTTGCGCGGAAAATCGCTGCCCCACATACGAAGAACCCGCCGCATCATGCGAAATGGACGCATACGTTCTCCCGGTCACCGTGTCCTTGACTACCTGTATACCGGGAGCCGTGCCTTCCTTGCTCCACGTGTTACCGCTTCCAATTACGAGCGGACCTTCCTCATAGCCGGTAAAATCCTCCGATACCAGCACCGTGTCTGCAGCCGATGCCGGATGGACGTACATCGATATCAGCATCGCCACAACAATCAGCCCTGCCAGCAGCCTGAACGCCGCGTCTCTGCCTGCGCTTCGCTTCCCTAGTTGCATCACCGTAAGCCTCCTCATTCATTAAACTTGAAAGGTCATTGCTTGTCCGCCCAACCTCCAGCCTCAATTTTGGAAAATACACCCATAGCCAGGCGCTGAGGTTTATTATAGCTAGACCGCAGCGTACAAAGAAGGTAAAAATCAGACATATCCGTTAAAAAAACAGAGTTAAACCGCGCAGCCAAAATAAGAGAAATTGCACAAAATAGTGATAATATCCGCTACAATCGCCGATGAATTAAAATATGGGCGTATTGTCGCCCCTCCCTATCGTGTGATAAACGGAGAGCTGTAAACTCCTACGTAGAAAGAGGTGCTTTCATGAAAGCATTTGTGGTTGACGATGAGCCGCTTGCGACTGACGTTTTGGAAGCTTTGCTAGGCGAGGACGGGCGCGTTCAGCTGGCCGGCGTCTTTCACAACTCGTTGCAAGCGTTGTCTTGTCTCCCCTCCCTCAAGCCGGATGTCATATTTCTCGATATCCACATGCCGCAGATGAACGGACTGGAGCTGGGTGAGCGAATGCAGGAGCTGGACCCGGAGCTGGAGCTTGTATTTGTGACCGCCTATGACCACTATGCGCTGGAAGCGTTCCGGCTGAACGCCATTAACTACTTGCTGAAGCCCTTCACGGCCAAGCAGCTCAGCCAGACGATCGACCGCCTGTTCAAGCGAACCGGCCGAACCCCTGCGGCTGTTGCCCCAAGCGCTCCCGCTGCTCCTGCACATCTTCCCCGTGTTCAATGTCTGGGCGGCTTCAAGCTGACCGGCGGCGAGCCGGAAGCTTCTCCAGTCAAGTGGCGAACAGCCAAAACCGAAGAACTGATGGCTTATCTGTACCTCAACAAAGGCAAATCCATTCCCAAATGGAAGCTGCTCGAAACCATCTGGCCGCATGCTGCGGCGGAGCAAGCGTATTCCCATCTGCATACGACACTTTATAAAATCCGAAAGACGCTGCGCGAGCTGCAGGCGGAAGCGTCCGTTACGTTCCGAAACAACTGTTACCGGATGGAGTTTCGGCAGCCGCTCGACTGCGACCTGGAGCAGTTCGAGCAGTTCGCCCAAGTCGATGAACCGGTTACGGCACAAAATGTGGACGAGCACATGCGGACGCTTGCGCGTTATGAGGGAGACTTATTTAAGGGGCTGGACTACCGATGGTGTGTAACGGAGCGGGAGTATTACCGCGAGCTGTTCACCCGCATGTCGAGCAAGCTGGCGGCGTACTTGATGACGATCGGGGATTACCATGCCGCCGAGGCCTTTATCCTGAAGCTGCCGGACTCTGTCATGATGGACGAGCATATCCACGAGCTGCGCATGCAGCTTTACTTCATGCGCAGAGACCGGGTTTCGCTGGTCAACTACTATCAACGCATGACCCGGCTGCTGCATAGCGAATTCGGACTGGAGCCGCATGAATCCACCCATCGGCTGTATACCCGCTTGCTGGAGCAGCTTGAACAAGCAAGCGCCGAACAGACTCCGGGCCGGTCCTACGCTTCGAACCCCGCCTGACTTACGAACAGCTGATGATCTGCGAAGCATGACCTCATTCGTTCATATACGACAAGGTATGCAGCAGGATCATACCACGCCTCCATCCCGAGCTCGGTGTAGAGCGCTTCCAGATTCAGTCTGCGTGTCCGTTTGCCTTGACTGCCGTCACCCATGAAATAATCATCGACACATACGCGTTCAACCAAGGCTGCCAATGTTTCTGCAAACCGCTCGCTGCTCGGCAGCACAGGCGCTACCGCCACCTGGGTTGGTATCCCGGCTTCAGCCAGTATGCGGAGCGCCCGCAGCCGGGCGGCGATGGGCGGCGCATACGGAGTGAAATGCTTGCGGACTGCGTCGAGATCGGTTTCCACCGTCAGACTGATCCGGACCCGTTCCCCCAGTTGCTTGAACAATTCGATATCGCGCGCCACAAGCGGACTCCGGGTTTGCACCAGTAAAAAATCAGGCGGGTTTTCCACCATAGCCACCAATAAGGACTGCGTCACTTTTTCCTTGTATTCCAGCGGCTGATAAGGGTCTGTGCTGGAGGACATAAAAATGGTGACAGGCCCCTTTGCTTTCGCCCGCCTCAGCTCCTTTCGCAGCACAGCAGCCGCGTCCCGCTTCACATCAACCCACGTTCCCCATTCCTTTCCGCGAAAGGCCGCAACGGGCATTTGCCGCACATAACAATACGAGCAGCCAAACACGCACCCGGCATACGGGTTCAACGAATGGCTGTAGCCGGACAAAAAGCCGGTCCCCTTGTTCAACATCGTTTTGGGCGATTTGTGCACATATTCCGTTCTCCTGCTCATAAATTCGCTCGTCCCGCCCCTTCTGTACCGTTTGTTCTACCAGCATCGCACACGCCCCTGCTCCACGTAAACCCGGACCTCGTTCGTTAAATAGAATTTTATATATGTTATACCCAAAACAACCTTATATACTATATAATGGTAACCACAACGACCAGCCTAGTTTTGCGGAGCCGGTTTCCCATCCTTATCGAAGGAGCAGCCTCTATGTTGTCTGAACGTCTTCCTACCTTCAACGGGTCCCCTCATCGTATGGCCGTACTCATCCAGGAATCCAAGGAACGCTGCATTCGCTTCGGCTTGAAGCCTTATCATTTCCCCGCCCCTTTGACCCGACTGTCAGCCAAGGAGCTGATTGAACGGCAAATCACCTACCGTGAAGTTCTTGATGTCGTCGAGCATCTCGGGACCAAAGTGATGGATATGATCTCCGGGACACCGGTCACGATCCTCGTCTCTGACGCACAAGGCTATATTATTACACGGTTCGGCGACCAGTCGATCAAAGAATTTCTGAAGCAGCTCGGCATCATCGAAGGCATTCAATTGAATGAACGGGAGATGGGCACCAATGTTGTTCACCTGGCCTTGTCCGGCAATTGTCTCGCTCAAGTCATCGGAACGGAGCATTATCATGAAGCGCTGCATCAAACCGCGTGTTACTGCGTCCCCTTTCATTTGAAGGAGCCTTATCCGTTATCCGGGTCCATCGGATTTATGACAACGGCCGAGCTGCACAATTCCTTCACCTTGCCGCTGCTGGCCAACATGGTCGAATCCATGGAACGGGAGCTGCTGCTGCGCCAGCATGCGCGGCATCAGACGTTGATCAACGAGCATATTCTGAATGCCGTCCCGAACGGCGTGCTCCTCACAGATGCGAAGGGCGACATCGTCGATTTCAATCAATTTGCCGAAAAGATCACAAACCGGACGCGCCAGCAGGTGCTGCACAACCCCGTTTTTGCCTTCGAGCAATTCGGCAATTTGATCTATGACGTGCTGAAAAACAAAAAAAGCTTCGAAAATGTCGAGCTGACCTTCACAAACAGCCTGGAGCACCGAACTATTTGTTTGTTTGATGCGATGCCGATTTTGCAAAATGGCCTGCTGCTCGGCGCTTACGCCCAGTTCCGCGACATCACCGAACGCCGGGAGCTGGAGAAGCAAATTATCGTCTCGGAGAAATATTCGGCGATCGGCAAGCTCGGCGCCGGACTGGCTCACGAAATCCGCAATCCGCTTACCTCGGTCATGGGCTTCATCCAGTTGATGAAGGAACGGTATCACAATCATGAGGAGTTCAGCCGCCTGCAGATGATCTACGATGAGCTGGAAACGATGAAAACACTTGTCTCCGACTTCGTGCTGATGTCCAAGCCCGCCTTCCCCGAGCGCAAGGATTGTGTCATCGAGGACCTGATCAGGGAAACGGTCCGCTTCATGGAAAGCCAGGCTATTCTGCAGCGCTGTGAGCTTGTGTGCCGGCTGCCGGATCAAGGAACGGTTATCCCGATTGATCCGATCCAGATCAAGCAGGTGCTGATCAATCTGATTCAAAATGCGATCGAAGCGATGCCCTGCGGCGGTGTCGTGCGGATCAGCAGCAGATTGGATTACGAACACAAGCAGATTCATATTCATGTTGTCGACGGCGGACTTGGCATGACCGAGGACCAGATGCAGGATATTATGACGCCGTTTTTCTCCACCAAGGAAGCCGGGCTGGGGCTGGGGTTATCCACCTGCTACCGCATTATCGACAACCATGCCGGCAAGCTGACCTTCAGCTCGCAGATCGGGCTTGGCTCTACGTTTACGATTTCCTTGCCGCTCTGACCACGTTGGCCGTGACCGCTCCGCTGTCATCCTGTCGCTTGCATTATTTATCAGGGAGGTTCCTTCTATGACCCAAACTACAAACACAGAAACTGTCGTTCAGGCGCTCGTGCGCCACTGGCGGGAATGGGGGGTCCGCCATGTGTTCAGCGTCCCTGGCAAAGCGATCGTGCCGCTTATGCTCGAAGTGGGCAACCAAGGCATCCGTTATGTGTTAAGCCGTCATGAGTGCGGAGCCGGTTATGCGGCAGCCGGCTACGCGATGATGAATCAGGGAATCGGAGTCGCCATAGGCACCTCAGGACCGGGAGGCACCAATATGCTGACGGCAGCCGGACAAGCCAAGGCGTACCACCAGCCCGTGCTTTTCGTCACCGGTCATCCGTCCATGAAGCACAACGGGCGGCCGCTCGGACAGGACTCCACGTTTTTCGCGACCGATCTGGTCCGGATGTTCGAGCCGGTCACCTTGTTCAGCGCCCGCGTCGAACGCGGCGACCAGTTTCCGATTTACTTTCGCCATGCAATGGAGCTGGCAACACAAGGCGTACGCGGCCCGGTGCATCTAAGCATTCCCCAGGATGTGCTGACCGAGGCGACGCCTCCGTGTCAGCTGGACTTGCCAGGCAGGCTGCCCTTGACGATCTCTACGAGGCTGCAGGAAGCGATCGGCTTGCTTGCAACAGCCCGGAGGCCGCTGCTGCTGATCGGCAAGGGCGTCCACATTTCCGGGTCGTATGCAGCGGTGGAGCGGCTGGCGGAGACATGGCAATTACCCGTCATCACGACGCCCGGCGGCAAAGGGGCCTTCCGCTCCTCGCATCCGCTGCATATCGGGCCGTTCGGTCTGGGCGGCATTCCCGAAGCGCGCAGCTACTTTGAATCCGGCATTGATCTGCTGGTTGTGATCGGGACGAAGCTCAGCGACATGTCGATCCCGTTTCTGAGCGACCGGATGATTCCCCGATCTGTGCTGCAGTTTGATGTGGACGGCGCCTTCGTCGGCAAAACCTTCCCTTCCCCTGTGTTATTTGTGCAGGGCGACGCTCGTCTGAACCTGGAGGCGCTGCAGGCAGCGGCCGATCAACGGCTGTCTGAGCCGGCCCCTGCCGTCCATGCGCTGGCGGCGGCGGCTCGCGAGGAGACGGTGGCGAAGCCGCCAGCTCACCCGGTTCAAGACCAGGAGCCGGATGCGCTGTTGACCGCCGAGCAGGTGATGCAGGTGCTGGGCGAGCTGCTGCCGCAGGATGCGGTCGTCTTCGGCGATGACGGCAGCCACAGCTACCATGCCATCCGGCATTTACAGATCAAGCAGGCAGGGTTTTTCCGCTTCGACGATGTGTTTGCGGCAATGGGACATGCCATCGGCTTTTCCGTCGGGGCGCAGCTCGCGGCTCCGCGGACGAAAATCGTCTGCCTGACAGGTGACGGCTGTATGTTTATGCATGGCAGCGAAGTGTCGACGGCGGTAAATCAGCAGGCGCCAGTGCTGTTTATCGTGTTGAACAACGGCAAGCTGGACATGGTCAACAAAGGGATGAAACATGCGACAGGACGGACGGATGGCACCGTATATGAAGTGCCGCTTGATGCGGCGCTGTATGCCCGCTCGATGGGCGCGCGGGTATACAGCGTGTGCAATCGACTTCAATTCGAAGCGGCGCTGCAAGAAGCGCTGCTGCTGGAGGAAACAATCGTCATCGAGGCTTGCGTTGATCCGAATGAAATTCCGCCTACGTTAGCGCGCGGCTAATCGGACAGACGGGACGGCATAAGTGGATCAGAGTAGGTACGGCTTTATTTAGATGGATATAGAGACAGAAACGAGGAGATCAGCATGAAGGATGAACAAGTGGCAAAAGGTCAGGAGCAGCTGCGCCTGATGGCAGGATCGTTCGGCGAGGCGCTTGTCGGCAAGCTGATGCAGGAAAGCCCGGAGCTGGCCCGCATCGTGCTCGGCTTCGGCTTCGGGGAAATATATGCGCGGGACGGCCTGTCCCTGCGCGACAAGGAGCTGTTGTCCATCAGCTCGCTTGTCACACAGGGCGATACGGCCGGGCAGCTGCGGTTTCACTTTTCCGTCGCCCTTACCTGCGGCTTGACGGAGCAGGAAATTACCGAGGCGCTGATTCATTGCGTGCCTCATGTCGGCATTCCGAAGGTAATGAATGCCTTGCATGTATGGCGGACGCTGCTGCAGGAGCGCTCGTAGCTCGTAGAGCTTTACATTCGGGAAATCCCCGGCTCACAGCGATTGCCAGCGTTTGGGAAGTTTCTGTGTCCAGGCGGTCTGCGGCTTTCGCTGGAAACGACGGCAACGTCCCTTCCCTGCTCGTCCGCATGCGCCGTATAGAAGGCGAGCAGGCTCAGTTGGCTGGTACTATCCGAGAGGCTGCCGGTCTATCAGTCATAGCGTCACTTTCCGCTCGAAGCTCCCGCCTGTCGTCTGCGGTCCGATGGACCGCCTGGCACAGCTGCCGGCAAAAAACGACGAACCCGGCAGCAAATAACTTACCGGCACGGCTACCCGCTTATTCCTCGCGCGGCGTCAGTCCGTATCCGGAAGCGCGGCGGGAGCCGGACGGCGTGTCAGCCGGCTTCGCTTCCGCAGCGACATCCGATTCGGCAGCCGCAGTCATCCGGGCGGTCAGCTCCTCGAACCAGACCTTGTCATACGTTATCAGCGCCAGCTCGATCAGACTGGTCCACGCTTCCCTGGTCACCGGTTCGGCCATGGTTAATGGGCTTAGCCGATGCTGCCGCGTCTGCACCAGTGTGTTGATCAGCCTCTTGCGGTCACATTGGGTAATGCGCACAAGCACGGCTCCTCCGGGCTCTGCGGAAATCGAGTCAATGTAACCGATAAACGGCTCGTCCCAGACGGAAGTACCGCTAACCCAATCCCCTTGTTTAAAGCCGGCTTGACCCTTCGTCCATGTCATGGCTGCCACCTCTTTCCTCTAGTTTTGCATTTATAGCCTTTAACTGTTATTATATTAATGACAGTTATAGAAGACATACTGACTGGGAGCGCAGCGAATGCTTCGTTTCTTTGGTCTTCTTTCATGTTTTTGCCTATGCCTTTATCGTTCCAATGTTCAATTATATGATTTGTTTAAGATTATAGAATTCATCCTTGAAAGGCTTCGATAGAGGTCATCCTATTTATATAATATACCAATATGACCAAATTGAAACATTGACGACAACAAAATTCCGAACAGGAGTGGATTATTTTGGAATTAGCGCATCAAACCGCCATCATTACAGGTGCAGGCAAAGGAATCGGCAGAGCAGCCGCGATCGCTCTCGCTCAAGAGGGCGTGCATCTGGGCCTGATCTCGCGAAATCCGGGCGAGCTGGAGGCGCTGCGCGCCGAGCTGACCGACACGTACGGCATCAAGGTGTATACAGCCGCTGCCGATATTTCCAAGCGCGCGGAGCTGGAGCCGGCTGTCAGCCAGCTGATCGAGCAGCTCGGCTCGCTGCATATTTTGATCAACAACGCGGGCATTGCAGGCTTCGGCAAGCTGGCGGAGATGGAGCCGGAGCAATGGGAAAGCATTATCCAGACGAATGTACTGGGCACCTATTATGTGACCCGCGCCGCACTGCCGACGATGCTTGCGCAAAGCAGGGGCAGCATCATCAATATCGCCTCGACTGCCGGCGAGCGCGGCTTCGCCACAGGCTCTGCCTATTGCGCATCCAAATTCGCCGTGCTTGGCATGACCGAAGCGCTGATGCAGGAGGTGCGCAAGTCCAACATTCGCGTTACGGCGCTTACGCCGAGCACCGTTAATACGAATCTGGCGGTTAAGGCCGGACTGCCCATCGGCGATGAGGACCGTATGATGCAAGCTGAAGATGTCGCCGAGCTGATCGTCGCGACCCTGAAGCTGCCGCCGCGTGTCTTTGTGAAGACAGCGGGCATGTGGACGACAAATCCGCAATAATAAAACATCTGAACATCCAGCCAGCCGCACATCGCCGGACATGTCCGGTCACCTGAACAGGAGGCGCACTGCAGCATGACGATTCCTATCTCTATCCTTGATCTTGCCCCCGTCGTAGCGGGCGGCACCCCTGCCGATTCCTTCCGCCGCACGCTGGACCTTGCTCAGCATGCCGAGCAATGGGGCTATAACCGATATTGGCTGGCCGAGCATCATAATATGATCGGCGTAGCCAGCTCGGCTACCTCGCTGCTGATCGGCTATGTAGCCGGAGGCACCCGGACGCTGCGCGTCGGCTCCGGCGGCATCATGCTGCCGAATCATGCCCCGCTTGTCATTGCGGAGCAGTTCGGCACACTCGAATCCATGTATCCGGGCCGGATCGACCTCGGACTCGGCCGCGCGCCCGGCTCCGATCAAGCCACCGCCCGCGCGCTGCGGCGCGGTACAGGCAGCGACGGGCATGACTTCCCTGAGCAGCTCCGCGAGCTGCGGGCGTATTTGAATCCGTCGCTTGATCCCGATTATGACGCCCGTCCGCCAGGCGTGCGGGCCGTACCGGGAGAAGGACTGACGATTCCGATCTGGCTGCTGGGCTCCAGCGGCTTCAGCGCGCGGCTGGCCGGCCAGCTTGGTCTGCCGTTTTCATTTGCGAGCCATTTCGCGCCGGAATATTTGCTGCCTGCGCTGGAGCTTTACCGCAGTAGCTTCCAGCCGTCGGAAGCACGGGCGAAGCCTTATGCGATGGTAGGCATCAACATCATCGTCGCGGAAACGGACGAAGAAGCCCGCAGGCTGGCGACGTCCCACGAGCAGCAATTTCTTAATATTATCCGCGGCCGTACCGGCCAGCTGCCGCCTCCGGTGGATTCCATGGACACCTTATGGACGCCTCAGGAGAAATTGCTTGTCCGCGGCAAGCTAAGCTACTCGCTAGCCGGCAGCCCGGCTCTGATCCGCGAGAAGCTGCCTGCGATTCTGGAGCAAACCGGAGCTGACGAGCTGATCATTTCCGCCTCTGTGTACGATCATGCGGCAAGGCTGCGTTCCTACGAGCTGCTGGCCGAGACCGTTGCCGGATTATAGGCGGCAGGCTGCGGAGGAGGACTGTTCGCGAGGCTCCAGATGTAACTGTTAAGTAAGTTCATGCATGAATTAATTACCGAATGAGAGCAAGGCCCCGTCGCTTATCGACCGGGCCTTGCTTTGCTTCTGATCTTGCTTGCTTCTGATCTTGCCTTGCTGCCCGCAGGCAGCAGGTAAGCCTCCGGCACTTTCGCGCTCACGCAAGCCGTCACATCAATGCCATGCCCGGTCACACTGACAGCCCGCTGCCTGCAACGCCTGGCTCGTTAGCACAACCAACCTCGCCTGCCTTGCCATCAGAGGTTGGTCAAGCCGTCCATTCAAGGGCTTAACGGCGTATGCCAGTCGAGCCGATGCCACAGGCTGTAGTTTTGCGTCACCAGATTTTGCATCGAGCTGACATTTTCAACCGCGCTTTCAGGAGTCAGCTTGTTCCACCAATATTGCCGACCGACCAAGTAGCTGACGCCAAACTGGAGCCAGCCGTCATACGAGCGCTGTGCGTCCGGACCAATCATCAGCAGCAGCTCCCGCGCCTCCTCTTCCCCGATAAATTCAAGGAATACGCCTTTTTTGCACAGGTTGGCATACCGTCCCCAGTCCCAGGCCGCGATCCCGGCCGCAGGCAGCCTGTTCATGTAATTCTGCACGATTCGCGCCTTCGTATGCTCCCCGGCGCGCGGCGACAGCTGCTTGATATACGCCAGCTGCTCGGCCTCCGTCATCGATGACAGCAGCGAGCGAAGCTGCTGGAAGGAGCCCCGGTGACCGTCATCCCCTTCCCGCAAGTCGCGCAGTACCCTGCGCAAGTCCCCTCGCGACTCGATGCCCCAGTCGCGCTTTAAGCCGTACGCATGGCTTTCCAGTTGGTCCGGCGTCCGAGCCAGCTCGTAGCTGCTCCGCGCGTCCAGTCCGTTCATTTCATCCAACACCGCCCCCAACGCCCGAAACCAGAGATCGACCGGACCGAGCTGGCCCGCTTTTTTTAATGATGCCATATGTTCTCATCCTCCAGACTGTAATGAAAAGCGGGCACATCATCCAGCTCATGCTGCCGCGTCACCTCAACAGGGCCAGGCTCCCGGTTCAGCTTGCGGCGCAGGAAGCCAAATAGCGAACGCTTGCCGCCGACAAGCTGCTCCAGCTGCGCACGCGCTTCGGCATAACCGGTATGCGAGGGGTCTGACTGGCAGGCAAGCTGCGCCCATTGCAGCGCCTGTTCCTTCTGATCGAGCTTGAAATAGGTCAGACTCGCATAATGCTCACTCAATCCATGCAAGCCGCCAGCCTGCGCCTTCTTGAGCTGCTCAGCCGCCTCGCCGTATTGCTCGTTATGGTACAACACAATCCCGCTGTACAGGCGAATCACCGGCTCATTGGCCCGATCTCCGCCGGTAAAGCGCGGCTGTCTGGCGATCGGAAGCGCCGATGTCCACGCCTTGCATTCGACACCAAGCCAGAGCGCTTCCCGCAAGCTCCAGGCATGCTCCAGATCAGCTCCGAGGAAACGCGCGGCCTTTGCCCGTTCTGCCCGTTCATCGCTCGACACGTACATAAAGGCGACCATCCGGATCAGCTCCTCGTCATCCTCGAACTCTTCGAGTCCTTCTTCATACGTCTCCAGCGCCATGTCCCGATCGCCCATCGCCCGGTAAACGTCACCGGTCAACACATGCGCGAGCGGGTCCTCGTCATCATACTCGATCAGCTCCTCCAGCACCTCAAGCGCCTCGTCGTAGCTGCTTTCCGCCATTAGCAGCGCTGCAAGCTGGTAATACGCCAGATTGCTCCGCCCGTATTCCAGCCCCTTTTTCAACGCAGACTTGGCCCGCTCGAACTCCTGCAAATGAACATGGCACGTTCCCTTGCGGAACCACGATACCACATCGCTGTAGTCATGCCCCACAACCTTCTCGTAGTCGGCGACCGCCTCGCGATACAGGCGCAGCCTGTGGCGGCAGCGGGCCCGCAGCTCATAGCCGCCCAGATGCTCCGGCTCCAGTGCAATCGCCGCTTCGGTATGCTCCAGCCCCCGTTCAAGGTGCTGCTCCTTGGCCAAATAAGCCTCAGCCAGCGCGCGGAGCAGGTTGGCATCAAAGCGGTTCATCGCCAGCGCTGCCGTGAAGTCCTCCAGTGCTGCATCAGGCTGCTCGCGCTGCAAATTAGCTTGTCCGCGATACAGCAGTGCCTCGTAACCGTTGTAGCCTTGCTCCTTCGCCAGCTTCCAGGCACGGCTGAAGCTTTCGATCGCCTGCTTCAGCTTGCCCTGCTGCGCATAAATGCGTCCCAGCAGCACATGCATACCGACAGGCAGCGCCGTTTGCTTCGACCGATGCTCCAGCGTACGGAAGCTCTCCTCAACCAGCCCCAGCTCGAAATAAAGCTCGGCAAGCTCGAAGCGCCGCTCATGCCGGTTCGGAAACTGCTCCAGCTCAGCCTGCCAGCTTCGGGCCAGCCGCCTGTTCAGCTCCAGCAGCCGAAGCCGGATGTCCACATCATACGGATGCTGCTCCTGCGCCAGCTCGAGCAAAGACTTCGCTTCCACCAGCTTGTCCAGCGCCGCAAAGCATTGCGCCAGCCCGCTGATCGCCGTCAGATGCTCCGGCTGCCTCTCCAGCGCCCGCTGGAAATCAAAAAACGCCTCGTGGGCCCGCCCCAGACGGAGCAGCAAGCCGCCGCGCTGCAGCAAGCCGTCATGATCGCCGGGTGTCAGCTCTAGCATACGGCTGTAAGCTTCAAGCGCTTGCTCGGCATCCCCCCCTTGCAGCGCGTACTGTCCAATCAGCCGCAGCAAGTCGGTATCATCAGTGAACAGCTCGGCAGCCGCACGAAGGAACATTCCCGCGTCCTCCAGCTCTCCGTGCATCAGCGCTAGCTGGGCCAACTCGCGAGCGTCAATAAATTCATCCTGCCTGTCCTTCATCCGGACGAGATCATCATAACGAAGCGCCCATGGCCGCTTCATGCAGGTGATAAGGCTGTCCAACTCGTCCTCGGGATAACGGCTGTACTGCTCCATGTCCATCTCGGTCCACCTAAAATGAGCATCCAGCAGCTCCCAGACAGTCCGCGGCACATGGTCATGCTCCAGCAGAAACGCCAGCAGCTGCCGATCCACCAGCTCCTTGACCTCCAGCCTCCACATCTCGTCCTGCTCCAGCACAGCCCGCCACGCCTCCGGTTGAATTCTGCGCGGAAAATCGGCATACAGCTGCTGCAGCTGTACGACAATCGAGCCAGCCAACGTCTCGGCATTTTCCGCGGCAGCTGTCCCCCGCGCGGATGTGGCAGCCGTCTGCATGCGGCTGGCAATCGCCTCCCGGCGGTCATCCACAGCCGCCTCCTGCGACGGTCCCGCATCCCGCTCGCTTGCAGCCGCCAGAGGCTGCGCCTGTTGAATAAACTGCGCTTCTTGCAGCGCCTGCTCGTAGGCCGCTCTTACCCGCTGGAAGCCCTCGGGGTCTTGCTCCGGATGATGAAGTCGCAGCATCCGCGCATAAGCCCGTTTAATATCCGCAATTTGTAAAGTCGGCTCCATTTCCAATACACGCCAGCATTCGTTCATCCTAACCTTCCTTCCTCATGCTCATTCTCTTCCATATTAGACAGTCATCCGGTTTCTTTATGTTATATCGGTTGCCCGGCTAAAAATTTACAATTGAAAGCTAAGCAACACCCGACAGCGCAAACAAGCCTGACGCTAAGCGCCAAACCTGTTTGCGTTATAAGCCCCGCACATTGCGGACCTTTCCGCAGCATGCCGCCGTTTTTTCCTTTACATCCCGTTCTCCGGCTTGTCGAAGGTATAGGCTTTCGTCCAGCTTTGCCCGCCGTCCGAGGTCGTGTACAACACGGACGGCTCCGTGTTGTCCGTCGTCAACCACCAGCCATGATTCGCATCCGCCATCGCCAGCAGCGCCGGGCCGTAGCCGGTCAGCTCCTGCTTGCCGTTCACCCACGTTTTTCCGCCGTCCTTCGTCCAGCCGAGCGTATTCGGCTTGTCGCAAGCCGGGCATTGACCGCCCATGAAGGCTGCGTCGGGACTAACGACATACAGCGGGCCAGGCTTGGAGCCGTTGTTTGTTTTTCCTTGGGCCTGGTCGCCCGGAATCCCTGGCGCAGGACCCGCGCCCGCGGTCGAATTAGCGATGACCGTCTGCCACTGCTTGCCCGCATCACTCGTATGAAGCAGCGAATAGGACGTCTGCGACATACCGGAATCGCCGACCAGCTCAATCCAGGCATCGTCCTTGCCTGCCGAGCGGATGATCGCCCCGGTCGCCGGGACAGCGGTCACCCGTTTGTTCACCGTCTGCCAGCTATGACCGCCATCGCTTGTCCGCTGGATATGAATTTCATCGCCGCCCTGTGTCACGGCCCAGCCGATTCCATCCCCGCGGAAATACGGATCGCCAACCAGCTGCGCAGGCACAGCAAGCTTGGTCCACGTTTTGCCGCCATCGACGGTTTTCGCACCTGCGCTGTAGCCCTCCGTCAGCGAGACAAAATGCAGAAAGCCCGCGTTCGGCACCGTTCCGGCATCCTTCCACGATTGCCCGCCGGATTCGGTGCGGATCAGCCGAAACGGGCCTTGCGATTCAGGCTTGTCCGCAAGCACCGCCCATGCCTGCCGGTCGTTCAGTGCAAATAATTGACGCACCAGTCCCGGCCCCTCGTATTGTCCGGTCCAATGCTTGCCGCCGTCATCCGTCCGGGCAATCCAGCCGTTGCCGCCGACCCAGCCCTTCTGCGCATCGGCCAGCCGAACCGCCGTCACCTTGCCCATAGGCAGCGGCTGCGGCTGCCGGGCAGGCGCAGCCGGCGACGCCTGTTTGGAGGCAGACAGCTGGCTTTGGCCGCCCCCGGCCGTTGAACCGGATGACTGACCGACTGCCGCTGGCGGGTCGCCGGATGGCGGCGTCTGCGCGGTTTGACCCGCGGCCGGGCTGCTGCAGGCTGCCAGTGCCAGCAGTCCAGCCGCCAGCAGCGAGCTTTTGAGTGTATGTGAGATCGGTCTCATGTTGGTTCCCTCCATCGGTTGCTTTCGTCTATTTGTCGGGGTTAGAGCCTCTAGTAGTATTAGCCAAATGAAGAGATCGCCAATCAGCTGCCGCGCGGTACGGACAACCCTCCAAAAACTACCTGTCACCGAGAAGCTTGGTCCGGGCATAATCCGGCCTTCCCTCGCACTCGCTCCCCCTTTTCAGACGAATGCCCGCCCGCAGAAGTTGCGCTTATTAAGCTGCCAAGCTATCTAACTGCGCCAATTCAGCAGCTGGCAAGGAGAGGTCAAGCCGACCTCTCCCCGTACCCGCACTCAATCTCCCGTTTCCAGACGAACGCCCGCTCCCGAAGCCTGCGCCTGTCGGCAGTAGAAAGCCGCTATCGCAATGTCGAACACGCCGAGCCCCATCGGATTAAAAAATACCGGCTCATCCGCCGGCCAGCGGACCAGCGCATCGCGGCACACGACATCAGCCAACGTGCAAACATCGGATTGCGCCAGTCCTAACAGCCGGTGCAGCTGCTCAATATCGGTATTCTCGCGGCATACCTCTTGCCAATCATCGACGACGATCGCACGCAAGGCGGATATGCTCGCCGGTTCATAATCACGCAGCGACACATGGAGCAGCAGCGTCCCGCGCGGCGGCGGCTCGTCGATGTAGCGACGGTCGGCGACCGTGCAGGTCGCGATAACATGAGAGCTGCGGTACAGCGGCCGCCAATCGTCCGCAATATCCGTAATGCCGCGCAGCGCCTCCGGAATGCTTTCCGGCTCGATCCCTCGAATATCGCACAGCCTGACGCGCTCCAGCCGGTCGCCGAGCAGGCTGGCGCACATCTCCAGATGGAGACGGCCGACCGGCCCCCAGCCGATCAGTCCGAGCTGCAGCCGATCCGGCTGACGGCTTTCCGTGTAAGCGCGCAGCATAACCCCGCTGACGGCCGCCGTCCGCACGGCATTCAGCAGCCCGCTGCGCAGCAATGCAACTGGCTCCCCGGTGAGCGGATCATTGAGCACAATCGTATTGTGCGCACGCGGCAGCGGCCGCTCCCGTCTGGCGTTGCCTGGGAAGCTGGCGATCCATTTGATGCCGGCCATTCCCGTATCGCCGCCTACGTAAGCGGGCATGGCAATGATCCGGTTCTGCGGGTCGCCGAATCGCAAATACGGCTTGAGCGGATGCGCACAGCCGCCCTGCTCGGCCAGCCGCACGACCCCTTCCACCAGGCTGATCAAGTGGGACCAGTCAATACCAAGCTGGCGAATATGCCCGTCATGCAAATAAATCATCGCAGCCGCCCTCCGCCTGCAGCAGCCCGCAGCTCCATGTGCAGCTCTTGTCTGACCCACGCGTCATCATAGACCGTATCGAGGTAACGCTCGCCCCGGTCGGGCAAAATCAGCACACACACCGCATCCTCCGGCAAGCTTCCCTCCAGCCGCTGCACCGCCGACACGACGCCACCCGAGGACGCCCCGGCCAATATGCCTTCCTGCCGGACCAACTCGCGGCATCCCCGCACGCAATCTGCATCCGACACCCGCACTACCAGGTCCGCCGCGTCCTGCCGGTGCAAATCGGGCAGCATGCCCGCGCCCAGCCCCGGCAGCTTGCGCGGACCGGGCGTACCGCCAAACAGCACGCTGCCGTCCGCGTCGACAGCAACAAGCTGCGTCGTCAGGCCCCGGGCGCGGATCAGCTCTCGGCAGCCCCCGATCGTACCACAGGAGCTGACGCCGCAAAACACATAATCGACCCGTCCCAGCTGTTCGACAATTTCTGCCATCGTCGTTTCCGCATGCGCCCGGCCATTATCCGGATTCCCGTATTGATTCGTCCAGAATGCGTGCGGCACCGTTTGCAGCAGCTCGCGTACCCGCCGAATGCGGGCAGGCAAAAACTCGCCCGTCTGCGCATCCGGCTCCGTCACCAGCTCGATTTCTCCCCCCAGGCTGCGAATAATCCGCTTGTGCTGCTCCGTCGTCCGCGGATCGACGATACAAATAAACCGCAAGCCAAGCTTGCAGCAAAGCTGCGCCAAGCTGATTGCCAAATTGCCTGAGCTGGATTCGATCACGACACTGTCCCGGCTCAGCTCGCCGCGCCGGATCGCCTCCCGCAGCATATACAAAGCGGGCCGATCCTTGGCGCTGCCGCCCGGATTCATCCATTCCAGCTTCCCGTAAACGGCCAGCGGCATATTTGCGAACAACCGCTCCAGCCGGACCAACGGCGTATGCCCGATCGCATCGGCCAAACCTCCTTCAAGCCTCATGCCCGCTCCTCCTCGTAGCTCACTCGTTTGCCCTTCACCGTACCCCGCAGCTGCGAATCGCCGGATTCGCCGGCCACCACCTCAATGGCCTCCAGCAAGCCGGAGCTGATCATGCCGCCGATCTCCGGAATTTTCCGCTGCAAGTCACAACGAATGCCTTCCAGCGCAGCCTCAGACACATGCGGACCGAACACCCTCACCTGTAAGCGGTTGCCGATAACCTTCACCCGCAGGCTCGACGACTGCAGCGAGCGGCAAACGACCTCCTCAATATCGTACAGGCTGATCTTCTCGCCATGCTTCAGATCGGGGCCGATGCGCTTGACGATGGACTGGAAGCTTTGCCGCCAGACGCCATCAACCTGAATGGGACGCAAGTCCCGTACCACATCATATGTCACGTAACGCACCGCCGGAAAAGCAACCCTTACGGTAGAGGTCAGCACCAGCACCTGCTCCTCATTGACCGCTGGCTCCATCATTTCCCGCCATGCTGCGTCGGCCATCACCTGCTCCACGCCAGCGCCCTCGGCAACAAGTCCATCGGCAAGCAAATACCGGCCGTACTTGTGCGCGTAATAGGCGATGGTCCCGATTTCGATGGAACCGTACGTGTCCGTGACGCATTCCAGAGGAAGCCTCATCCGCTCCGCGACACGCTGCCTCCAGGCGGGCGAAGCCATTTCCCCGACCAGCATGATGTGCCGAATCCCATATTCGTCCGGATGGGGAGAAGCGAGCAAAATACGGTCCAAAATCGACGGCATCGTATACAAAACCTCCGGACGGAAGCTCTCCAGCCGTTCGAGATGGCGCTCAATCGGCAGCTGAAAGGGCAATGATTCAACCTGCATGCCCAACTGGCGAAACACCTCAACCGCCGTTGCCTCCGCATGGCCGGTTCCGAGATCAGCCAACGCGCTGCGGTAAGCGGATGTACCCAATATGTCGCGGAATACGTTTAATTTGATCTGCAAATAAGCCGTCTCGTCAGACGGCGAATAAAAAATCGTCTTGCGTCTGCCCGTGCTCGTACCCGACGTTCGATAACAATTTATGGACGGCTGCCGGGCCAGCTCATTGTCCTCCGTATAATAAAACGCGTCGAGTACCGCCGCCGTAAGCAGCGGAGGTTCTCCCTGCGGCCCGTTTAGCTGCGCCGGGGAATGCTGACCCGACTGAACCGTCACGACTCCCTGCTTCCCATGGAACCGCTGCAGCCCGCTCCACGACTCATACCACGGGAAATTCCGCAGCGTCTGCTCCATCGCTTGCTCAAGCGCTGACTGGAACGCCTCATCTTCGTCCGCATGCTGGCGCATCTGTGCCGCACTCCCTTTCATGCAAGCCGCCCTGCGGCTCCGATCATTGCTACAGCCTATGCAGCCTGCCCGGCCGACGTTCACATTCGCCGCCTTTGCCTCGTATGATAGCAACAATACAGCCTGCAACGTCTTACGCCCATTTGCAAACCAGGAAAGTGAGGCCATGACATGAGTAGTAAGCTGAAATATATATCAAGCAAGCTGCAAAAAACGAATCTCGTGCTGCGCAACCCGAAGCTGGCTCCGTATATACCCGCCACGCAGCGGTTTTCCGCACCCGAACTGGTCGTTGCTCTCCGACGGCAGCACATGATCTATGTAAAGCCCGACCGCGGCTCGCTGGGAATCGGTGTCATGAAGGTTGAGCGGCTGGCTTCCGGCTTCCGGCTGCAAAGCGGCCTAAGCCGAGCAACGTTCTCCTCCTCCGGGCAGCTGCTGCGAGCGCTTGAAGCCCGGCTCGGCTCACGGCCTTATTTGATCCAGCAAGGAATTCGTATGCTGCGACACGAAGGCAGACCGTTTGATTTCCGCGTGGTGATTCAAAAAAACCGCTCCGGCCGCTGGATTTGCACAGGCATTGCCGCCCGTGTCGCCCCGCGGGGAAAAGCCGTCACCAACGGCAGTCAGGGGGGGACGATTTTTGCTCCGGCCGCGCTGCTGACGCCTACGTTTGGCAGCCGTAAAACGAACCGTCTGCTTCAGCTGATGAAGCGGCTGGCCCAGTGGACCGCAGCCGAATTCAGCCGTTCCTATCCGGCCATGCATGAGCTGGGTCTGGATATCGCGGTTGATCGCCGCCTGAAGCCGTGGATACTGGAGGTCAATACGAAACCGGACCCCTGCCCCTTTACGAAGCTCGCTGACCCGGCGATTGTCCGTAAAATTGTCGCTTATGGCCGTGCCTACGGACGACGTTATTGCCTCAATTGTCTAAAAGCGAGGAAAGCTCCGTCCCGAGCAAAGCGAGCCAGGCAGGCGACTGTCCAGGCAGCAGACAGACCGACGGCAGCTTCAGACAACGCGGACCACCCATTTTCCGGAAACTAGGTCAAGCACAGTTAAATGAACCCGCACGATCCGCTAACCTCGATAAAATGCCTTTCCCCTTAACGTGGTACACTGAATGAGATAACTTCCACACAGGGAAAGGTGATGGACTATGAAACAAGCCAGTATCGCTGCCCAACTGTACACGCTGCGAGATTTTCTCAAAACCCCGGAGGACATCGCAACGACACTGCGTCGTGTGAAGGAAATCGGTTATGACGCAATTCAAGTTTCAGGCATGGGGCCGATTGAACCGGAGAAGCTGCGCCAGCTTACCGCCGAAATCGGATTGACCGTCTGCGCCACCCATATTTCGTACGATCGGCTGACCCGTGATTTGCCCGCCGTCATCCGTGAGCACAAGCTTTGGGAGTGCAGCTATGTCGGCCTTGGCTCCATGCCCCAAGGCTATCGTTCCAGCGAGGAGGGGTACATCCGGCTGGCCGAGGAATTTTCAGTAATCGGGGCAGAGCTGGCGCGGCATGGCTTGCAATTTGTGTATCATAACCACCGGTTTGAGTTTCAGAAATTCGGAGACCGTACCGGCATGGACGTGCTGCTGGAGCACGGAGCCGATCCCGCTTTTGGCTTCGAGCTGGATTTGTATTGGGTACAGGCAGGCGGGGCCAATCCGGTCGATTGGGTGCATAAGGTAAATCGGCGGATGCAGGTCGTGCATCTGAAGGATATGGAAATCGTGGAGGATCAGCAGACGTTTGCTGAAATTGGACAAGGCAATTTGAACTGGCCGGCCATCCTTGAGGCTTGTCGCCAGACCGGCGTTGAGTGGTACGTCGTCGAGCAGGACCAATGCCGTCGAGATCCGTTCGACAGCTTGGCGATCAGCTATCGTTATTTGCAACAGTTGGCGCTTGGTTAGCTGCGGCTGACCTGCCCCCGTCGGATTCGCAGGCGACAGACCATCCTCCGTACAACGCGCGATTCATCGCCAATCCCCCCTGCCTAGCCAGGCAGGGGGGTCATTTTATAAGCGTAACTTTACTTGCCTCAAGAGCCTGTCTATTCGCACTTGTGACGCTTATAGCCTCTTAGGGAAAAGCTCCATGCAGAGGAGACGGCAGCGTGCCTCTATCCTGTCCCCTCAGCTCCGACCATTTTCAGAGAAAGGGTTCCCGTCAAATGACTTATAGCGCAGCTGCCGCAGCTGCTTCAGCAAGTCGCGCGGCAGCTCCTCCAGCTGGTTGCGGCTCAAGTCAAGCCCCTGCAGCTGCTTGAGCTGCGCCAGCTCGGGCGGCAGCCGACGCAGACCCGTCGCCCGAATGCTGAGGGATTTCAGCTTCGTCAACTGGCCGATCTCCGGCGGCAGCTCCTTCAACGCCACATCCTCGATCGCAATTTTCGGCTGGCCGGGCTGAAAACGGTCATAGCTGCAGCAGCCGATCGTCAATTGCCGCAGGTTCGTCAGACGGCCGATTTCCGGTGGCAGCCCCTCCAGATCAGCCGTATAGATCGTCAGCTCCTCCAGCTCTGGAAGCTCGAACAAGCTGACAGGCAGCCTGCGTACATCCTGCTCGAAAATGTTCAGCGACTTGAGCGTCTTGATCTTGCCGATCGCATCCGGCAGCTCCTGCAGGTGATAGCCGCTGATATTCAGCCGATCCGCTCCGTGATGCAACGCATCCGCCAAATATTCGTCCAGCCCCTCATTAAACGAGCTGCGCAAAAAAACGCCCCGTAGCTCCTCGCGCAGTCTGGGCGCATCCGCATGAGCCGCTCGCAGTCCCGCCATTCGTTCGTGGGCAACATTTATCAGCCAATCCCGCTCCTGCTCGTCCCAGAAGCCAAGGTCCTCCGGCAGCTGCGGATGCTGCCAGTCGAACAAGCTGGACGCTGCTTCCTTCAACAGCTCGCCCGCCTCCGAGCAGCAGCGATACACATAGATCATGTCTTCGTAGGAATAACCAATTGAATTTACGCCCATCACGACGCCGCTTTCGTACGTCTTCAACAAATACGGCCGCAGCTTGCGCAGCAGCTCGCGGTGCTGCTTGCCCCGGTCCAACTGGTAGCGTTCAGCCAGCACAAACATCGCGGCATGTTGGATCGCGTAGTCAATAAGTCGGCGATAGCCTTCACCCGAAGGATTATTTATGATTTTCAGCATCAATTGAGGCATGCCACAGCTCCATTTCTATCCAGACTTGTGCTTCAAAAGCAATGTCGGTGTTTTAGAAGAGCCGCTTCTTCCAATAGTTGCACGGGGCTGGCATAAATCATCCGTTATCCAAGTGCAGCCGGATCACACAAGTTCATAGCTCGATCTGGCAGGCATTGCCTCCAGCTTACGCAGAAGCAGCTCTCCTTCAGATTGGCAGGCTTTATGAAGCTCCCGATGCTGGCTGGCACCAACCTGCTTCTCCTGGTAAGCATCAATAAACGGACGCTTCACCTCAAACTCCAGCACAAATCCGACGTAGCCTGAAAATTTGTCCTTCGTGTTCCACTCGGCGGCGATTTGCTCTGCATAAGGCTGATTCAGCACCGGATAAAAAATCGGCTGCTCCGGCAGTCGGGGCGGGAACGCCTTCAGCTCCGCATCCAGAATCAGCTTCATTTCCCCTAGCCCTACCGGGCGGTAACATGCTTTCATTCGTCTCATTCCCCTCTATCCTCTAGACTCCCTGCAGCGCTGCTCAACGGCCTCTTTAAACCGACGGTTCCGGCTAACGAGAAAAGCTTCCATATATCTTCGCAATATGACCCGCTCCGCCCCCCATCCAAGCACGCCAAGCGGAGCCGACAGCTCCAGCGTATCCGTCATGACAGTCCGGCCATCTTCTTCGACAAAAGCATGCGTATGCCGCAAGCTGCGGAACGCTCCGCTGATCATCTC
The DNA here is from genome assembly GCF_059821225.1 of Paenibacillus sp. sg306046. Classification (NCBI taxonomy): domain Bacteria; kingdom Bacillati; phylum Bacillota; class Bacilli; order Caryophanales; family Paenibacillaceae; genus Paenibacillus; species Paenibacillus sp. sg306046. Next base: position 48,137 of record NZ_JCAMRT010000018.1, on the reverse strand, counting down.
ATCGACGAACAGGTGCGGAGGCTCATAGCTGGTAATTTTGGCAGTGAGCCGCTGACAGATTCCGAAATGAGTCGCCTCAAAGGTGATCATCGCCCCCGGCTCCACAAGCCCTGAAGCTGGGCCTTCGACGATTCGCTCCCGCGTATGCGGCCATACCGTCTCCGTATGCAGCCTCAGATCACACGCCAGATCGAAGCAAAGCCGAATCGGCGCGTCGATCCGCGTTGCCGTTTGGATCACAATGATGGCCTGTCCCTCCCGTCCAGCTATTTGCTGCCCGTCTTTTTCTGTACAAAATCTTTATTCTCCGCAAGCACAGCGTCAGTCGTATCCTTAAAGCGGATTAAGGGCTGGCGTTCTTTCTGGTAGAAATCAGAGTGAATGTAGAGCTGGCGGAGGATGGGGTCAAACATGGCAACGGCCAGCTTGCCGGTAAATGCACCGCCCTGCCCGGATGTATCCAAAACCATCTCGATGGTAGTGTCGTCGGGCATCGAGATGCTTTGCAGAATTGATTTTTCACCAGACGCAGGTTTGGACATGTCATCCAGCATACGTTTGAAGTCCTTTTTGGAAAGATGAACCTGATCCCAATCCAGGGTCTCCATGTTGTTCAAGCCTTTGGACTCCAGCAAATCCAACCCTTGGCTTGGCTTCGCCTCTTCCTCTGCGGTCAGCTGCGGTGTTTTGGGCGACGCTTCGCCCGCTGCCGTTGCTGAACCCGCTGATGCTGCCACAGGTTGTGTCGCCTCTTGGGACGAAGCCGCCCCGCAGCCTGCCAGCAGCACAGCCAGCAACAACACCGGCAGCGCTGCCGCAGGCTTTATGTTTATGCATAAGTTCAATCCGATCTCCTCATTTCTATGGCTTTCGGCAGGTACAGCTGTGCTAATTTTCTTGGATAGCCCAAGCTCCAAGTTAAAAGCGCCTGCAGCAGCTTGGCATCTGCACAGACGCTTGATGAATGACTGGGCTTTGGCTACACTACAGCTGCAGCTTCTCCTTTAGCTGCTCAACCTTCATAAGCTCCAAACCCGTTGCCTCGGAAATGGTTGCGCAGTCCAGCCCTTTTCGCAGAAGATTCAGCGCCACCTCCAGCTTCGCCTTCAGCATTCCTTGTTCTAAACCCTGCTCCAGACCCTGCTCCAGTCCTTGCTCCAGTCCTTGCTCGATTCCGCGCTGCAACGCCTTGAACTCGAAGCCTTCGAACTCCTTCTCGAATCTTGATATCATCGCCTTAACCTCCCCAGGCTGCTCGTATTCGTCCACCAGGCTGCTTACCCGCTGTCTGCTTGCTTCGGACAATCCGTGATGGGTGATCAGCTTCAGCCATGTGCGGAACAACGGGAATAAGTCCGCATGCATCCGCTCCAGCACGTCGCCCAATTGCTCCAGCTGCTCCACGAAATCGTAGATGCCCCGCTTCCTGTCCAGCAAAAAAATCGAGCCGATGAAATTCGACAATTCCAGCAGACGCTCCTCCGTATATTCCGCGACGTTAATCAGGATATAACGAAAGTCCAGCAATTCTTCACCGAATTCTTCCTCGCCGGCCAATGTCTCCCGAAAGCTTTTCGCTACCGTCCACTCTGACTCGCCATTATACAGCACCATCGGCACGATCGCCGGAAGACGAAACTCTTTCCTCGCCGCTTCCTTCGCACCCGTATTTTTCAGCACATCCCGCCAAATCTCCATCATATATTGCAGCAGCCGGTACGGCATCTGGAAATCGACCTTGGACTGCATCTCCAGCAGCACATAGAAAATAACCGGTCGCTCCCGCATATTCAGCCGATACACCAGATCTGCTTCCTTCTCACGAAAATCCTGCAAAATGTACGATTTGTCCACCTTGACCAAATGCTGCTCGTCGATCCGCTCCACCCAGTCACGCTCCACAAAGCTTTGCAGCAGCTCATGAAACACGCGCTTGCTCGACAGCAACAGCTTGTAAGCCTTGTCATGCTGATGATGAATACCGGCATCACTCCCGACGGGGCCTCTTCTTCTTCAAGTATACGTCATGAGTGATGAAAATGAAACATCCGTTCGATTCGCTCCTCCAGCATACCGTTCACCGGCCAGAACGAGCGAACTCCGGAACGAACATGATGTATTCGCTTCATTTTACACGAATTACACGAAAAAAAGCCCGTCACTCGACGGGCCTCGCGTCCTTCTCCCAGGCTGCATCCTGGAGCTGCTGCTTGCGGTAAATATTTGCCGATAAGTAGACGCTGAATTCGTACAAAATAATCATCGGCACAGCGACGACAATCGCCGAAATCGCATCCGGCGGCGTAATCATCGTCGAGATGATCACGAGAATCAAGTACGCGAACCTGCGGATTTTACGGAGCAGCTTCGGATTCAGCAGACGAATTTTGGTCAGAAACATCACCACAATCGGCAGCTCGAACACAAGAGCAATCGGTAAAATAATATTAAACATAAAGCCGAAATATTGCGCAATGCCATACGTTTCGCTGAGCTGCAAGCTTTTAGCGATTGAGGTGGTGAAAATAAACGCCATCTGAAACACGATAAAGTAGCCAAACGCCAGGCCGAGCAAAAACATCAGGAAGGCAAAAGGCACGTACATCAGCGACGCCTTCTGCTCCACCTCGCGCAGTCCCGGCTTGAGAAACGCCCACAGCTGGAACAAGGTAAACGGCAGCGTCAGCAGCAGCCCCGTGACGAGCGCAAAGTTCATATACATCTTTAACGGGTCCCACGGCGAAAAGGCGTTCCAGTTGATACCGTTTGCCGGAGGTACCGTCTTCAACAGCGTAATCAATGGATTGGCTGTGAATAAACCGATGGCCATGCCAACGATCAAGACGACGACGATCCAGATAATCCGCTTGCGCAGCTCTGTGAGATGCTCTACTAAAGTCATGCCCTCGTCCTGCACCCTACTCACCTGCCCTTTCCATGAAGTGAACTAATCCGGCAGCCGCCGCGGGTTGCTGCGCGTGCCTCGCGCCGCTTCGCCATGGCCGCCGGACGGCGCCTCCTCGCGAGGCGGCGAGAATCCGCCTATCGGGTCCGGATGAGGGGCTGCAGCTGCGGCGGGGGGCAAGCCAACATCCGGCTGCGTCCCGGCTGCGGTAGGCGGCGCTGCTAACGCCCCATCTGCAGCCTCGGCCTGCACGGCAACGCCGGAGCCATCGTCGGCGTGATACTCGTCGGCCGTTCCCGGCGAGCCGACAGAAGCTCGCCCAGGCCCGGCCAGTCCCGATGCGGCCTCCCGGTCATCGGACGCCGGAGCAACAGCAAGCGGCGGCTCCGGCGCGTTTGCCGACGGAGCCGCCTCTTTACGTTCGGCCGACGGCTCATCTTGCAGCAGCTCGCGGGCTCCCTGCTTGAACTCCCTGATCATGCCGCCCACCTTGCGGCCGATTTCGGGCAGCTTGTCCGGTCCGAAGACAAGGAGAGCAACAACGGCGATCAGAATAAACTCAGAAGCTCCAATATTGCCAAACATCGGCCTCGCGACCTTTCTATAGCTTGATTTGTTACAAACCACCACGCCGACGCTGCAGAGCTGTTAACAGCTCTGCAAGCCGCCGTAGCCCAGCTCCGTAATATGCTGCCGGACGATCGTCTCGCCAGCGCAGATCAGCGGCAGCAGCACATCGAAGGACGTATGCGGATCATGCATCACACAGCCGGGCAAGCCCATCACCGGCACACCCTGCAAATAGCCGACCAGCAGCATTGAGCCCGGCAGCATCGGCGTCCCGTAGCTGACGATGTCCGTACCGGCCTGCTTGATCGCACCCGGCGTCCGGTCATCCGGATCAACCGACATACCGCCCGTGACCAAAATCAGGTCTGCCCGATCTTCATCAAGAAAACGCCGAATTTCAGCAACGATGACCGCGCTGTCGTCAGGAGCGAACCGCTGCTCGATCACCTCGGAGCCAAGCGCCTCCAGCTTCGCCTTGACAACCGGGCCAAATTTATCCTGAATCCGTCCCTTAAACACCTCGCTGCCGGTCGTAATGAGTCCGGCCCGCAATCGGCGGAACGGCTTTACTTCAATCAACGGGAAATCGACGGCTGCCGCAATCGCTTCCGCTGCCGCAACCCGCTGCTCCTCGATGACCAGCGGAATAACCCGCGTGCTCATCAACGCTTGTCCGGACTTGACGACCGTGTTCGACCGGATTGTGGACATAATCACCTGATCCAGCGCGTTAACCCGGTCGATCCGCTCCTTGTCGATTTGCGCCAAGCCGGAAATGGTCGATTTCAGTGAAATTTTCCCTTCATGGGGAGCGGTCAGCTCCACATATGTCCCTTGCGCAGCCTGCGCGAGCCGCAGCGCGGCGTCATCCTCATGCAGATAGCCGTGCTGCAGCTGAAGCGTATAAATATGCTCCTTGCCGATGCTAAGCAGCGCCGGAATATCCTCCTCGCGGATCACGTGGCCTTTTTTGAACAGTCGGCCCTTGAACTGTCCGGGGAGAATCTGGGTCAGGTCATGCGCAAGCACAAGCCCGACCGCCTGCTCAACCGCGACTTCCTTCAGCATACGTTCAGGCTTCATCTCCATGCTCGCCCTCGCTCCCGGACAAAATGCCGAGCGCATGCGGCAATTGATCCATAATCGCATATAAATTATCGGATACGCCCTTCGGACTGCCGGGCAAATTCACAATCAACGAGCGCCCCCGGATACCGCAGATCGCACGCGACAGCATCGCGCGACGCGTCTTCTGCATGGAATACAACCGCATTGCCTCGGCCAGGCCCGGCACCTGTCGTTCAATGACCTCCAGCGTCGCCTCCGGAGTCACATCGCGCACGGCCAGCCCCGTTCCGCCTGTCGTAATGATGAGATCGGCTTTGAAATAATCGGTCATTTCGATCAGCGCAGCCATAATTTCGTCCTTCTCGTCCGGCACAATCCGATATTCGATGATTTCGCCATGCATTTCTTCCTCGATCAGTTCCCGAATAACTTGAGCACTCGTATCTTCCCGTTCCCCGCGCGAACCCCGGTCGCTTGCGGTCAATATTGCCACTTTCCAGCGCATGAGCCTACTCCTCCCCGATTAAATCGCATCAGCCTATCCTTCGGCTTGCATCTTGTAATCGCCGCTTTTACCGCCGGATTTCGCCAGCAGCAGCGTCGGTCCGATCTGCATGGATTTTTCCGCCGCCTTGCACATGTCGTACACCGTCAGCGCGGCGGCCGAGACTGCCGTCAACGCCTCCATCTCGACGCCGGTTTGCCCTTTCGTTCTCACGGTTGCTTCGATATAAAGCTCGTCCTCGCCATTGTCGGTGAACACCACGTCGACGCCGGTGAGGGAAAGCGGATGGCACATCGGAATCCAGTCAGACGTTTTTTTGGCGGCCATCACAGCGGCAACCTGGGCGACAGCCAGCACATCGCCCTTGCCGATCCGGCCCTGCTGAATCAGCTCCAGCGTAGTCGGCTTCATCGTTACAGTCGTACGCGCCGTCGCTGAACGGGATGTCTCCTGCTTGGCGCTGATATCGACCATATTGGCCCGGCCCTGCCGGTTAAAGTGGGTGAGCCGCGGCTCCCCCGCCCCATGCTCCGGCTGCTCCGCGGCAGCTTGACGCTCATAGGTCATCGGATTTCAATGCCTCCCTCCAAAATGCGACGCGACTCCGTGACCAGCTCGTTCGTCCGGAAGTCAAACAGCCCCATCGGCACCTCGTCAATAATTTGCTCCTCGAAGGATGCCGCCACAATGTACGGCTTGGGCAGCCCCGTGCGCACGTATTGCTGCATAAAGCGGTCGTAGAAACCGCCGCCGTAGCCGAGACGCCCCATCTTCAGGTCAAAAGCCAGACCCGGAACCAGCGCGACGTCAATCTGGCGTATATCAAAAAGCTGGGGAGCCTTCGCAATCGGCTCGCGGATGCCCCACGTTCCCCGCTCCAGATCGGCGTAGGACTTGATTTCAAACAGCTTCAGCTGCTTATGGGCAGGAACAACCTTAGGCACAACAACACGCCACGGGCGCTTCCAGCATGCTTCCAGCACGGCTGTCACATCAACCTCCGACTTCACAGGCATATAAGCGAACAAGGTGGGCTTACGGCGGACCGACGGGTCGGGACGCATCAATTCCTCCAGCCTTGCGATCAGTTTACTGCTGATTTCTGCGGACTTGCGCTGACGCTCCTCCTCACCGATCCTGGAACGCACCGCCTCGGCTTGCCGCCTCAGTTCAATTTTTTTCTCTTTTATATTCATAGGAACGGCCTCTTTTCACGAAGCGATAAAAATTTTGCAGGCAGGGAACAAGTTCCGTTTTGCAAGTCTTAATACCATTTTCATTCAGTTTACAATAAATACTCGATAAAAAAAAGCGTTCGCCGGAAACGCCCGCCGCTGGCCGCCCCATCCGCCCGGGTTGGCCCGAGGAGCTTGTCGCCGCCTGTTCTCCACACAGCCAATAATAATAGGTAAGTTTCCATCGCTAAAATCGAAAAAAACGGCAATTTATGCTACACTAAAACCAATTGTGTCTACTACACGTAACCTCGGGTGCATCAGGGAGGATTTATACTTATGCTTTTGCAAGTCAGCAATATCGCCAAGAGCTACGGCGTAACAAGCGTGCTCTCTCAGATCACGCTGCAAATCGAGCCGCGTGAACGAATCGGGCTGGTCGGGGTCAACGGGGCGGGAAAATCTACGCTGCTGCAGATCATTGCAGGAGAGCTGTCCTATGACAGCGGCAGCCTGTTTAAATCGAAGGAAACAAAAATCGGCTACCTGAAGCAAAATTCGGGGCTGCATTCCGACCGCTCGATGTGGAACGAGCTGCTCAGCGTATTTGCCGGAGTGCTGGAGATGGAAGCGGAGCTGCGGCGGCTGGAAGCGCGAATGGCTGATGCCGAGGTGCTGGACGACGAGAAAAAAACCGAAGACACGATGCGGCGTTACGCCGAGCTGTCCGACGTTTTCCGCGCGTCAGGCGGCTATGAGGTGGAAGCGAAGGTACGCGGCATTCTGAACGGGATGGGCTTCGGCCAGATGGACCCGGCGACTCCGGTGCAGGCGCTCAGCGGCGGGCAGAAAACCCGGCTTGCGCTGGCTAAAATGCTGCTTGAAGCGCCAGACCTGCTGCTATTGGACGAGCCGACCAACCATCTGGACATTCAGACCTTGACCTGGCTGGAGCAATATTTGCGCTCGTATCCCGGGGCAATTTTGGTCGTCTCCCATGACCGATATTTTCTTGATGCGCTCGTCGATGCCATTTATGAGATTGAACGTACCTCATCCAGGCGCTATACGGGCAATTACACGCGGTACGTCGAGCTAAAGCAGGCGAATTACGAAATTGAGCTCAAGCAATACGAGAAGCAGCAAGACGAAATTACAAAAATGGAAGAGTTCGTCCAGCGCAATATTGCGCGCGCTTCCACTACCAAGCGGGCTCAAAGCCGCCGCAAGGCGCTGGATAAGCTGGACCGGCTCGACAAGCCGCTCGGCGATCTGAAGCGTGCCAGCTTTTCGTTCGAGGTCGAGGCGCCGAGCGGCCGCGAGGTACTCGATGTCCGCGGCTTGTCCCTCTCCTACGACGGACGCCATCCGCTTGTGCAGGGCGCCTCCTTTCAGCTCCGCCGGGGCGACACCGCAGCTCTGATCGGCCCGAACGGCATCGGCAAAACGACGATGCTGCGCACGCTGATCGGTCAGCATGCCCAAGACCGGGGCACGTATCAATGGGGCGCCAATGTGAAGATCGGCTATTACGATCAGGAGCAGACCGGACTAACCCCAACCCATTCGGTGCTTGAAGAGGTGTGGAACGCCTTCCCGCATCTGGAGGAGGCCCGGGTGCGGACCGTGCTCGGCAGCTTCCTGTTCAGCGGCGAGGATGTGTTCAAAAAAATCAGCGCGCTCAGCGGCGGCGAAAAAGCCCGTGTATCCTTGGCCAAGCTGATGCTGCTCAATGCCAATGTGCTTATTCTTGATGAGCCGACCAACCATCTCGATCTGTTTTCAAAGGAAGTGCTGGAATCGGCGCTGATCGACTATGAAGGCACCCTGCTGTTTATTTCCCATGACCGGTATTTCCTCAACAAGATGGCGGAGCATATGCTGGAGCTGGCTTCTGACGGCATTACGACTTATTTGGGCAATTACGACGATTATGTCGAGAAAAAGCTGGAGCTGGCGGAAATGGAGCAGCAGCGGCTCGCTCTGGAAGCGGCCAAGCGATCAGCCGCAGGCGGCAGCGCCGGATCCAAGAGCACGGAAAAGCCGGGAGCGGCCGGGCAGGACAGCGGTGCATCCAACCCTTATGAATCGGGCAAGCAAGCGAAGCGCGAGGAGCGAAACCGCCAGCGTAAGCTGGAGCAGCTGGAAACGCAGATCGCGCAGCTGGAAACGGACGTTTCCGCACTGGAGGAAGAGCTGGCGCTGCCTGAAGTGTTCAACGACTACGTGCTCGTCCAGCAGAAAAACGCGCTGATTGAAGCGAAGCGTCAGGAGCTGGCTTCCTGTTACGAGCAATGGGAGCAGTTGGCCGAGTAGCGGCCGCTATCTACAGGCAGGCCGGGCGGCTGGACCGCTAATGCGCCTGCCAAGCCGCGTCTCGCTTACGCGCTCTGAACGTCCCGCATGTACGTCCCGCAACCAGGCTGCGCTCGTTCAAGCGAACCCGCCTATACTGCGGGAAAGGTTTACGCTCAGCTCTCCCGGCTTCGAAAGCTCATACCTCCGGCTGCTTGCGCAGCAAGCCGGGGGTATTTCGACTGCCCTTTTTCCAAGCAACGCAGCATTCTCAATAACGTACCATTTGTTTCATGAACCAGCTAAAATGATGAATAGTTACCAAATTGTGTATAACTCGACCTTTAATCTTGATATCCACAGCCTTATCCCCAGCGAAATTTGTCAGTTTTCCTTGAAATCTCTGTATTTGTGTGGAAATCCACAAAATTATACCCATTATCCACAGTTTTTTATCGGCAAAGTTATTCGACCTTACAGAGACAGGCTTGCTGCCAATCTCCTTGATTTCAGCGGATTTTCTTGAGTTACCCACATTATACACAGAGGTTGTGGATAACATTTATCCACAACCTCCAATCCTCGTTTAATCCCTTTAAGCTTGCGAAACCGTACTTGGCGTCCCAGCCTCCAGAGTCTGGACAACCGCCGCATCCCGCGCCGCCTGATTGCACGCAGCCATAAACGCATGGGCCGCAGCCAATATAATATCCCGCTGCGCCGATACGCCGCGGTACGATTGCCTATGCGCCAGGACAGTCACGATCGCCTCGCCGCTTGCTTCCTCGCCGGACGACAGCGAATACAGCTCCAGATCGGCGAATTCGGCTGCAAATGGCAGCGCCTGCTTAATCCCCGAGACAACAGCCTCGACCGGCCCGTCGCCCGTTCCGATATACACCTGCTCTCGTCCGTCCGCTTCGTTCCGAATCGTACACGAAGCGACGCGATGCCCCGCATCTCCGGTCACAACCTGAACCGATGTCAGCGTAAACGGCTCCAGCACCCGATTTACCGTCGCCCCGACCAGCTCAAGCAACTGATGATCGTGGACAACCTTCTGCCGGTCGGCCATCTCCTTGAACGCCGCGTAGAAGCTTTCCATCTGCTCGCCGTCCAGCTCAACACCCAGCTCGCTGACCCGGTGCTTAATCGCATGGCGTCCGGAATGCTTGCCGAGAATAATCATGCTGCGCGGAATACCCAGCGCTTCCGGGTCCATAATTTCATACGTATTGCGGTTTTTCAGCAGCCCATCCTGATGAATGCCCGCTTCATGCTGAAATGCGTTGCGGCCGACAATCGGCTTGTTAAACGCAATCGGGAAGCTCATCGCCCGGCTGACCATTTGGCTCGTGGCAAAAATATGCGCAGGCTGCACGCGTGTTTCGACCCTCATCGTCTCCTTCCGCGTTTCCAGCGCCATGACCAGCTCCTCCAGCGAGCAGTTGCCCGCCCGCTCGCCGACACCGTTCACCGTCACCTCGACCTGACTGACGCCCGCCTTTATCGCCGCCAGGCTGTTCGCTACGGCCAACCCGAGATCATTATGGCAATGCGCGCTGAACTTGACCCCGTCCGCGCCGCGTACCTGCTGCATCACACGCGTAAACATGGCGCCGTATTCCTCCGGCAGCGCGTAGCCAACCGTATCCGGGATGTTGATAATCGTTGCGCCCTCCTCAATGACCGCCTCAATCACCTCGAACAAAAACTCATCGCCTGTCCGCGTCGCATCCATCGGCGAAAACTCAAACTCATCGACAAACTGCTTCCCGTACGCAACCATCTCGCGGGCGAGCGCCACAACCTGCTGACGCGACTTTTTCAGCTGAAAGTCCAGATGTATCGTAGACGAGGACAAAAACATATGCAGCCTGCGCCGACCTGCGTCCTGCGTCGCCTTGATCGCCGCATCCAGATCCGCTCGGACGGCGCGGGCGAAGCCGCAAATTTCAACCGTCTGCAGCTCGCGGGAAATTTGCTGAACAGCGGCGAAATCGCCGGGGCTGGAAATCGGGAAGCCCGGCTCGATCACATCGACGCCCAGCTTCGCCAGCTGGCGGGCAATGACGATTTTCTGCGCAGGCGTCAACGTTGCGCCAGGCGCTTGCTCGCCGTCGCGCAGCGTGGTGTCGAAAATCGTGACCGGACGATAGATACGGGCTGCGTTTGCGGATTGGGTTTGCTGATGTTCCATGGAAATAACCTCCTTGAGATTGGAAAATGGATGATAATCATTGACGTTCAGATAATTGACGGTGAAATTTCAACAAAAAAAGCCCGCGTCTCTTTGGAATAAGAGACGACAGGCTGTATAGGGCCAATGCCGCGGTACCACTCTTGTTGGACTGGCGTTCCTGACAGTCGTGCACTACTGTCGTGAAGCCAATCCCGCTTGGACGTTGATCACGGAGACTGCTCCGTCGGAATCTGGGCAGCAGTCGGGCCGTTCCCGCAGCCAGAAGGCTCCGGACGGCATGTACATGCTCCGTCAATTCCGCCGCTCCCGGGCGAGCTTCAGCCGGTCCGCCTGCTGCGTCGCACCACCCCGCAGCTCTCTGTTCAGGCCATCCCGTCTTACTGTTCCCGTTCTTCGCGTGTATCCTATAGGTAAATTGAACGCCCGGCAGCGCCGCAAGCAAACAAAAAAGCCGGCCGTCTCTAAAATAAGAGACGACAGGCTGTTCCTATCGCGGTACCACTCTTGTTAATGCTGCTCTACAAGCCGCAAGGGCTGGAACAACATCCGCTCAAAGCCTGATCACGGCGGCTAGCCGTCCAAACCTGCTGTCCTTCATGTGACCTATGTGCAGCGCTGCACAGGACCATCAGTTTAGCCGCTCCCGGGTGAGCTTCACCATGTCTCCTATACTGCGTCGCACCATGCCGCAGCTCTCTGAATAGGGGTTCCGGTTACTGTTCCCGTTCGTTGCGTTTTGATTTGTAGGTAATTATATGACGGTGATCGGCGTGATGTCAAGACGGAAAGTGATGAACGATCCGCTAGTGCATCACCGCCGCTTGTCCGCTAGCCGTCCCTTGCGCAGCCTACTCCGAAATAAACATATACCGCAGCACAATCAGCACCGCAAGCACCCACATCAGCCAATGCACCTTGTACTCACCTTTGCCGCCCAGGCGGGCGACAGTCGCCAGCAGGACGTAGCTGACAATACCGAACGAAATTCCGTTGGCGATATTATACGTGAACGGCATAAACGCAACGATAAAAAACGCCGGAATTCCGTACACAAGATCGGAGAAGTCGATTTCTTTCACCGACTGCATCATGAGCACACCGACAACGATCAGCGCAGCCGCCGTAGCCGCACCCGGCACAAGCGCTGCAAGCGGCGCGAGGAAAATCGCCAGCAGGAAGCAGACACCGGTCGTTACAGCCGTCAAGCCGGTGCGGCCGCCTTCCGCGATCCCCGCGGAGCTTTCGACAAAAGCCGTCACCGTGCTCGTACCGACCAACGCGCCGCCGCTGACGCCGATTGCATCGACCATCATCGCCTTGCCGACGCGCTTGCGGCCCTCGACTTCGTTTTTCATGATGCCAGCGCGATTCGCCGTGCCGACAAGCGTGCCGAACGTATCAAACAATTCTACAAACGTAAACGTCAAAACAACGGTAATAATGCCTGCATTCATCACGCCTGCAAAATCAAAATGGGCAAACGCCAGCTTGCTCAAGTCCGGCACCCACGTCGTCTGCGGATTCGTCAGACTCGACAGACTGACAACAGCCGAGCCATCCGGATTGTGCAGGAACAGCCCGACAACCGTTGTCAGCAAAATTCCGAACAAAATCGCGCCGCGCACGCGCAGCACCATCAAAACCGAAATCAACGCCAAGCCGATGACGGTCAACAGCACATTCACATTATGCATGCTGCCGATGTGGAACACCGTCTCAAACGACAGCAAGTCCGTATATTTGCCCTTCGGCACATCATTGGCCAGCTCGACGGCAACCGTCAGCAGACCGCTGTTTTTTAATCCGATAATCGTAATAAACAACCCGATTCCGACCGTAATCGCATGCTTCAGACTATCCGGTACAGCGACGAGCAGCATTTGCCGGACGCGAGTCACCGTAAGCAGAATGAAAATAATCCCTGAAATAAAGACCGCGGTCAGCGCCATCTGGTACGTAAACGTACCGTTGGACGCCAAAATCACCGTGGCGAAATAAGCGTTCAATCCCATCCCCGGCGCCAGCGCTACCGGAAAATTGACAAACAAACCCATAAAAATCGTCACCAGACCGGCCGCAATGGCGGTTGCCAGAAAAACGGCAGTCCAGTCCATCCCCGTCGCCCCCGAGCCGAAAGCGCTGAGAATGTTCGGGTTTACAGCCAAAATATAGGCCATCGTCATGAACGTCGTCAGCCCGGCCATCACCTCGGTCCGTACCGTCGTGCCATGCTCCTTCAGCTTGAAAAAACGATCCATCTTCCCAAAATCCCCCTTACAGAGTGTTTTCGGAACAACGACGAAAAGCCCAAGTACCTGACGGTCCGGGCTCACAAGAAACGACGCAACGCACAGTATTGTGCGAAGCGAGCGCGTCCTGTTCGTAGCCAGATCATTTGCGGTGATCTCGTAGAAACTTCCAGGCCGATTCCCGGAATTATACGAAACGGTTATTCCATGCTTTAACTCCCTTCATTCTAAAAGCGGCCTTGCCGGATGTCAATCATTTTTCCGAACATTATCGGACCATCGGTCAGTTTTGTTCGGGTTGCTTACTAAAGATTTCGACCCTGCCTACCTTAATGGCTTGATCAGATCATGACCATTTATACCTAGCAATTCATATGCCTTCCCAATCATATCCCTGTCCTTCTCATATAGATGTGTGGCCTTATCGCGTATTCCGCTTATGGTCGTCACATAGTTCATTTGGTGAACCATGAATTCGCTATTGCAACAAACCACGACTTTTTTGCTGCATAATATGACGTTTTGCTGAAACAAAACCGCTTTCTCCGTTACTTCTGGAGAATACACAACCGGCTCGCCATCCGATGCTTTCATATCCCGATGATCGACGAAAATACTTAATTCCCCCTGTTGAAAGTTAGAGGCAATCCCTAATAACGTCTTGGACATATAATCAACATTCTCACCGGTCAACAGCCCATGAACGTGAAAGCTGAGTATATTCTTGCTGCTGTCCAAATGATATTTGAATCGTTCAAAAAAAGGAACCTCGAAATCTTTCTTAATATAGGCCAAATTGCTTGAAAACCGCTCATTGGAAAACAGGTATTCAATCGAAATATTCAACGCATTCGCGATTTTTTCAATGTTAATAATGCTTATATTTCTCTCGCCACGTTCTACTCCACTTAGATATGTACGGTCTAATCCTGCACGGTTGGCTAGCAATTCCTGCGAAATACCACTTCGAGCGCGCAGCTCCCTTACCCGTTTGCCAAATTCAGATCGAATATCCACGACACCTAACCCCCGATATCAATAACGCTATTTATATAGATATCGGATTCCTAGGTCAAAAGTTATAGATTTTTGCCGATGTGACTTAAAGTCCGTGGAAAAGTGACTGATCGAAGCTCTATGATAAGAATGCGTAATAGACCGCTTGGATATTAGCTTTTAATTGAAAAATAAATCAAGGAGAGGATTAAAATGAAACACTTCAGGTTCGCTGCAGGTTTTATGGCTGGTGCTTTAGTATTCGATTTAACCTTAAAAACATCTTAGAATAGAGGTTTCTGCTAATGAGACAAACGTTGTATGGAATTATCGTCTTTTCATTTCTCCTAATTCTGCTAGCAAGTCCTATTTATGCCGAACAACAAAACACTGCTACTCCTTTCTCTGATATCTCGGGCCATTGGGCTAGAAGCCAGATCGAGCAAGCAGCAGCTTCAGGCTTTGCAACCGGCTATACAGACGGAACCTTCAAACCGGATGCAACGATCACAGGCGAAGAATTAGTAACTATGATGGTAAAAGCATTACAGTATCCAATCGAAACACCACGTTCGGATGGGCATTGGTTCACGCCTTACATGCAAGCTGCAACGAGCCATAAGCTCTATAAAGACGATTATAGTTCAGGCTTGGACACGCCCGTTACGCGTAGTGAAATAGCCAGTACCGTAGTGAGAGCAACCGTTCAGTATGAGTATGAAAAAGCAATGAATGAAAAAGCATCATCCATTTTTTCAACAGACACTCTGAAATCAAAATATCTCAATTATGAAGCAGATAAAAAAAGGATCGAAAATAATTCAGACTTTAAAGGTGATTTTAGCTTAATTCAGCAAAATCCCGAAAAGGTTCTGTCGGATTTAGAACAAGCTTTATCCGCTACAAAGACTCGACACCCTGCGAAATATGTTTCGGACCACAACCAATGCCAAAATGAATACAGCTGTGGTATTGCAGGAGCACATTTTTGTCCGAATGCTAATGAATGCTATTACCGGGTTTCGTTAGATCAAGAGAGCTTGGAGAGCTTCTTGAACTATTTCCACCGTGGAGTTGACCCGATTATCAGGGCTAAGAATGACCAAACCTCTACCTCGAATCGAATGATTTACGAAGCAGCATTACGAGGGCTGCTGACAGGAACAGGAACCGAAGAGCTGTCGCTTGATTCCAAGGTAACACGCGCTCAAGCCGTCACCTTTGTAAATCGTGTCGTCGCCTTCAATAGCGGAGAACGTTCTGAACCTAACAAATATACGGTTGCGGCAGCAGAGATCGCTTGGCATAAAAGCAATGTTGTCACCATGATTCCCAGATATTTTTCAACCTATAATTTTGGAGCTCAAGAATTGGACGATCAAGGCTGGAGTTCAACTTCAATTAACGGACTCGTCTCCTGCACAACCCGATCTTTTATTGCAATCGATTTGGACGACCCTAATGACCCGAATCGCAGATGGTTGACCGATGACCTGAGTTGGGGCGAGTATCCTAATTATTATTCGTTGAACGGGGTAAGCGGTTATGCTTTGCTTTCAATCAGTGAATTGAATTATACAGAACAACCAGCCTTCTATCATAACTCCTGCGGCATCTCGGTTGATAACAAGGACTGGTATGATTTGCGGCTTGCTGAAAACACCGAAATTAATGTAAAAGAGCCCCAAACCCAGTATGTCGTTGGTGTTGTAGAAGAAAAAGAAGGCAGCCGTCTCCGTCTCAAGCCTAAAGAAATTAGCGGTTCGCCGACAGTTCAAGTGTCGGGTTATATTATTCCGAAAAATTTCACTTCGAAAAATCAATTCACGCTCTTCTATACACCAATCGACAATGTGGATGGCGGGACAGATCGTAAAGTTATATATCGCTCTCATATGAATGAAAATTATGAATAGCTTATCTCTGATTTATGTTTACACCTGCGGCGAAATCGACATAACTTGAATCGCTTTTTTACGTGCAAAAAAGCTCTCTTCCATTTGCTAAGCAACGCAAATAGAAGAGAGCTTTTTAACACGTTACAGGTTCGCGCCCACTGGCCGTCTCCATCCCGTGAGACCGGAAGCTCTTATGTATCAAGGCTGCCGGGCAGCACAGGGCTTGATCCGCTCCTGCCTATTCCCACTCAATAGTGGCCGGCGGCTTGGAGGTGATGTCGTAAACGATCCGGTTGACGTTGTCGACTTCGTTAACGATACGAACCGAGATTTTCTCCAATACATCCCATGGAATACGCGCCCAGTCGGCGGTCATACCGTCGATGGACGTAACTGCGCGAATGCCCACCGTGTACGAATACGTCCGGGCATCGCCCATCACGCCCACGCTTTTCATGTTCGGCAGCGCCGTGAAATATTGCCAGATTTCGCGGTCGAGACCGGCCTTGGCAATTTCGTCACGCAGGATCGCATCGGATTCGCGGACAATCGTCAGCTTTTCCTCGGTAACCTCGCCAAGCACGCGAATGGCCAGACCCGGGCCTGGGAACGGCTGACGCCAGACGATCGCCTCAGGCAATCCGCATTCTTCGCCTACCTTGCGGACCTCATCCTTAAACAGCGCGGACAACGGCTCGACCAGCTTGAACTTCATATCCTCCGGCAAGCCGCCGACGTTATGGTGCGACTTGATCGTTTGTGCGGTTGCCGTACCGCTTTCTACGATATCCGTATACAAGGTGCCTTGCGCCAGGAAAGCAAAATCATCGAACTTGGACGATTCTTCCTCGAAGACGCGGATAAACTCGTTGCCGATAATTTTACGCTTTTGCTCCGGATCGTCCACGCCGGCCAGCTTGCCGAGGAACCGCTCGCGAGCGTCGATTTTGACGACCTTCATGTCGAATTTGCCGACAAACGTCTCCATGACGCCTTCCGCTTCATCCTTGCGCAGCAAGCCATGGTCAATGAACATACATGTGAGCTGATCGCCAATTGCTTTATGCACCAGCATCGCAACAACGGACGAATCTACGCCGCCGGACAGCGCACACAGCACCTTTTGGTCGCCGACCTTTTCCCGAATGTCACGCACGGTGTCATCAATAAACGTCGTCATGCTCCACGTTCCCTCACAGCCGCACACATGGTAAAGGAAATTCCGGATCATTTCATTGCCGTAAACGGAGTGACGCACTTCCGGATGGAACTGCACCGCGAAAAACCGCTTCTCCGGATGGCTCATCGCCGCAATCGGCGCATGCTCCGTGCTGGCATCGACGACAAAGCCTTCCGGCGTCTGCACGACCAGGTCGCTATGGCTCATCCAGACGGTTTGCTGCTTGTCCAAGCCATGGGCCAGCCCGCTTGCATCGGCAAAATCAACCTCTGCCTTGCCGTATTCGCGCTTCGATGCGCGCTCGACCTTGCCTTGCAATTGATGCGCCATCAGCTGCATCCCGTAGCAAATGCCGAAGATCGGCACGCCGAGCTCGTACACGGCCGGGTCGACCAGCGGCGATTCATCCCCGTACACACTGGCGGGACCTCCGGAAAATACGATACCGCGCGGCTGCAGCGCCTTGATCTTCTCGGCTGGCGTGTTAAAGGGCAGCAGCTCGCTGTATACACCCAAATCGCGGATACGGCGGGCAATCAACTGATTGTACTGCCCTCCGAAGTCGAGCACCACAATGATTTCATTCGGCTTGTCCATGAGTTTAACGTTCCTCCTGCTTCATATCGTTCGTTTTTTCAATGACACTTATTATAAGCCTCCGCCGGATAAAGGGCAATGCCCTGACGGTAATTGTGTCGATTGCTGTCGTCCGGACTGATCTGCGGTCTGAAACGAAATATACCCGGGGACATGTTTGAAATAGCGAGCCTAGCGACGCTGCAGCCGTTTCCATGCCTCGCGCAGCGTGGAACGGGACACTCCCCCGCTCTGCTCGGCATAAGGATCGGCGTAACGCTGCAGCTCCAGCAGGCGTAGCAGCTCCTGCAGCGCCTCCCGCTGCGGTCCGGCCGGGAGCGGACGCGTTTGCCCATATTCCCGCAGCGTCAAGCTTGGCTCTGCCCGGCCGTAGCCCCGCTGAACACGCAGCCAGAGCTGCTCGCCGAATCGCCTTGCGGCAAGCAGCCGCAAGCTGTAAACGAAGCGTTCTCCCGTTCGCTGCCCCGATGACGAAGCGGCGGCTGTGGGTGCAGGTTGGCGGGAAGGGGTGCTTTGTTTCATTTTACCGCGATTAAAGCCTGAAGCCCTACCGAAACCGAAGCCTGACAACCATCGTCTTGCAAACATCAGCACTGCGGCGATCAGCGTCAAACAAACCGCAGCTGCCAGCACGGCAAACAGCAAAGTATGCTGCCGCCACATCGCTTGGACGAACGAACTGAGCTGCATCAGCCACGGCCCAAGCTGTGCCGGCATTTCAGCCGCACGAACAGCAAGCTGCTGCGTCTGCCGCCAGACGGTCTCCCAGCGCTGTCGCAGCTCGGCCAGCCCAAACGGCTCTGACGCTGAAGCTTGCGGAGCCAGGCTCTGTTCGACATCCGTTACCGTTGAAGCCGACGCAAAGCGGTCTTCCGTGCTTGCCGCCCCGGCAAATCCTGGCGTCGGCTCATAAGCCACCCAGCCATACAACGGCGAATAGACCTCGACCCAGGCGTGCGCGTCCTTTTGCCTCACCTGAACCGTGTACAGCTCGCGACCACTTTCTGCATATTGATCGACGACATCTCCGGTCGCAAAGCCTTTGACCCAACGGGCAGGAACGCCAACCTCCCGGAGCAGCACGACCATCGCTGTGGAGAAATGGTCACAGTAGCCGACCCTTTGCTCAAACAGAAAGTGATCGACAGCATCCCCTCCAGCCGCCACCGGACGCGTGCGCGCCGTGTCATACGTATACTGCTCGCGCAAATAACGCTCCACCGCCCTCGCCTTCGCCTGATCGCCGACAGCAGCCTGC
This sequence comes from Paenibacillus sp. sg306046, assembly GCF_059821225.1. Classification (NCBI taxonomy): domain Bacteria; kingdom Bacillati; phylum Bacillota; class Bacilli; order Caryophanales; family Paenibacillaceae; genus Paenibacillus; species Paenibacillus sp. sg306046. The sequence continues at coordinate 29,238 of NZ_JCAMRT010000018.1, read as the reverse complement.
GTAATGCGCCGCGCCAGCTCCCCCACCCGCTCCGGCATATGTTCGGGGAGCTGCGTGAAGCGGATTCGGATGTCCTCAGGCGCCGGTAGGTCATCGGCAGTCGCCCGCTCTAGCAGCGTCCGGTCCGTCAGCAGGCGGGTTTCCAGCGTGTAAGCCGCCAGCGGCTCCGCCAATGCAGGCAGCGCGATCCGGTCGGTGACGCTATTTTGCCAAACCCAGGCTAAGGGAATCGGCCCGCCTTGAGCGCCTTGCAGCGAAATAATTCGAGCAAGCGCCCCGCCGGTAAATAAGGTCCGGTTCAAGGAGCTGTCAGCCAGCGTGATGCTTTGCCGGATCGTTGTCAGCTCACTGCCCAGCTTAGCTGCATTCCGCTCGTCGAAAAGCAGGCTGCCCGCTCCGGCGCGCGCATCCGGCTCGGCCCAGCCTTGGCCAGTATACACGGTTTTCGCTTCCCCGCGCCAATAGGTGAGATGATCCGTAACCGCCGTAAACGCAAGCCGATCATCCAGCCGCAGCGGCTGACCGATCCGGCTGTCATCCGCGCCATAACCGCTGCGTGCCGTGGCTTGCTCGGCGTTCCCATTTGCACCCGTAAATGCGTGAAAGCGTTCCTGCCAGAGCGCCATATACCGGCTCCAATCCGGCGTATGCCCCTGCTGGGGCTGCAGCAGCGCCGCGACCATGCCAGCCGCAGCAACTATCACAAGCAGCAGCGCGGCGGACGAACGACTCGCTTTGCCGTTGAAGCCCGGATTGTCAGTGAGAGGCGAGGATGGAAGCGGCGGCTGCACGATTGGCAAACGGGCAAACCGCAGACCGGAATCTGGCCGCCGCTGCGCCTCGCGCTCCTGCAGCTCCTCAAGACGGCTCCGCCAGCGGCCAGCCTGCAGCAGCAATTGAAGCAGCAGACCGAACAGCAGGCTGCGGCAGGCGGACGGGAACGCGTCAAGTCCCCAGATTGTTTGCGCCCCCATCGGCAAAACAAGCGTCAGCAGCACAAAGCCGTGCAGTTGACGGCGCTCCAGCGCCAGCGATTGCAGAACGGAAAGCAGAAACGACCACCCGGCCATAAACAGCAAGGTCCGGGTCGCTGGCTCCCAGTCGCCGAACTCACCGCGCAGCGTTTCACCGGCGTCCGCTGTCAGCTCGCTGAACCAGACGGCCCACTCGGCGGGCGAAAGCAGGCTTTGGTCGTTGTGCAGCCAGCTTGTGCAGCCGACGATCCAGGCCGCTTTCACTAGCCAGACGACCCAGGCCGGACGGCGAAACGTGTCCAGCAGCGCAAAGAACGCGAAGGTGACAACAAACGGTCGAATCGAATACAGCTCGGTCACATCCGCAAGCCGGACGAGCGGATACAACCATTCCAGCACAAGCAGCAGCACAAGCAGGCTCAGCAGCATGTCCATCCCTAGCGAGGAGGACGGCTGCGACTGTCGTTGCCGAACCGCCGCCACCGTCTGGCCGGATGCCTGCTTGCGCCATAGATCATCAAATCGCGGCATCGCCTGCACCTCCCCGCAAATCGGCCTCCGGCGCGACAGGCTGCTGTCCGCACGGCCACACCATGACGGTGCAGCCAGCGGCCAACAGCTCACGCCGCCAATTGTCCAGCCCGGCCGCTCCGCCGGGCCACCACGGCCCGTACACGATGATCACGTGTACACAGCCCTGTCTGGCCCGCCGCAAGGCGGGCGCAAGATCCGGGTCTGGCCGCGCCGTGACCGCGGTCACCCCGCCGCCTGCGGCGGCCGCCTCGCGCGCGACCAGCGCGGCGAACGCGCCGCTTCGCGGCACGCCCTGCGGCGCTGCAGCCAGCGCCGCCAACAGCGGCTCCGCCGCGCCGCGCCCATGCGGCGCGGCTGCCGCCTCATGCGCCTGGCCGTCGCTGAGCGCCAGGCGTACACCATGCCCGCGCGCCAACGCCTGGTGCGCGAGGCCCGCGGCGGCCGCAATCGCCGCCGTCAACGCGGGCTGCGCCCACAGCGCCGCGAGCGCAGCTTGCGGCGCTGTGGGCGCTTCATCCGCCGCGCGCCCGGAACCGGCGGCGGGGATCCTGTCCGCCCCAGCTGCGCCGCCGGGGCGCAAACGGGCAGACGCGCCAGCGCCAGCCGCGTCTATACAAATGAGCTGCCGCCCAACGCCGGGCAGCTCCATGTCCTTGGCGCGCAGCTCGCCTGTCCGCGCGCTGGAGCGCCAGTGAATCCGGCATAGCGGATCACCGGGCGCATAAGGCCGCGTGCCGAGCAGCTGCGGCACGTAGGGCACCCCTGCCGCGCGCGAGTCGCGCCGCGCGGCCCAAGCATCCGCGGCGGCTCCCTGAGCGCCAGCCGGCATCACCGCGGCCTCGGGCAGCGCAAGCAGCTGCCCCTCCACAGCCTGCCGCCGCGTGACACGCAGCAGGCCAAAGGCGTCTCCCGCGGCGATTACACGCTCCGCCGCCCGATATGGCCCGCGAGGCAGCGGGCCCGAGCAGCCAACAAGCGCCGCTTCGCCAAGCAGTCCCGCCGAGCCGCACGCTGCGAAGCTGACGATCTCGCCGGTCACCTGATGCCGCCAGCGCTCCTCCACGGACAGCCACAGGCCCGGAATGGGCAGCCCTAGCCGAATGCGGTAATGGATCGGCAGCCGCTTCCCTGCTTCACATACGGCTCTTCCTGTGCCCCAGCTGCGCTCCACCCGCAGCCCCGCCCCGCGCAGAGCAACGTAGGCCAGCAGCACGTAAGCCAACAGCGCGGCCAACGAGCCGCCGAGCAGCCAAGCTGTGCGGCCGCCCCAAGCCTGGGCCCACCATCCGGCGGCGAACGCCGCCAGTGCAACTCCGCTGATTCCCTTCATCGGAGCCCCCGCTAACCGGCCGCATGACGGCGCACTGGCACCGCCATAGCGCCGAGCAGCCCGGCGATCAGCGACTCTGCGCTGCCGCCTGCCAGCTGTGCGCCGCCATGAAGCAGCAGCCGGTGCGCCAGCACCGGCCCGGCCAACGCCTTCACGTCGTCGGGGATTACGTAACCGCGACCGCTTCGGTAAGCTTCCGCCTGCGCCGCGCGCATCAACGCAATCGAGGCGCGCGGGCTTGCGCCGAGCGCGATGTCCGGATGCTGCCGGGTTGCAGCGGTCAACTGCACGATATAATGCTTCATCGTGTCATCGACATGGACAGCGCGCACCTCCTTTTGCAGCCGAAGCAGCTCCTCCGGCAGCAGCACCGGCCGCAGCTGAGCCAGAGGCGGCCCCTCATCCATCCGGCCGAGCAAGTCCACCTCCTCGCGCAGCTCCGGGTATCCGAGCGTCAGCTTTAGCAGAAAACGGTCCAGCTGCGCTTCCGGCAGCGGAAATGTGCCTGCGAAATCAGCCGGGTTTTGCGTAGCAAGCAGAAAAAACGGCTCCGGCAGCGGATACGTCGTGCCATCCACCGTCATCCGCCGCTCCTCCATCGCCTCAAGCAGCGCAGACTGGGTGCGCGGAGAAGTCCGGTTCAGCTCATCGGCCAGCACGAAGGAGGCCAGCAGCGGACCGGGCCGGAATACGAACTCCGTTGTCCGCTGATTGTAAACCGATACACCGGTCAAATCAGACGGCAGCAAATCCGGCGTGCACTGAATCCGTTTGAAGCTGGCGTCCATCGTTCGTGCAAGCGCGCGCACCAGCATCGTTTTGCCGACACCGGGCACATCCTCCAGCAGCACATGCCCGCCGGCCAGCAAAGCAACGAGCAGCTTCTCCATGACAGCCCGTTTGCCGACGATGACCTTTTCCATTTGGTACATAATCCGTTCTAACAGAACTTGCGGCGAATCCGACGCAGATGAGTTCAGCATGCCTGGTTTCCTCCCTAAACTAAGGCGATCTAGCCTTCGCAGACTCGTAGTCTATGATTCCAGTATCGCCTGATTTGAGAGATTTTAGACTTGATGAGCCCCAGACCCGAACAAGCGCCCAAAGGTTCGCCCCCTTTAATGTCCGCCCCCAGTAGACACATGTTTTTTAAAAAGCGGACATTCACCCCTTATGACTTCCTCTATCCTCTACGTCCATATTTAGTTGCATACGCGCCTGAACCAACCAGATGTAGACCTAAGAACCATCCGTACCCGAATCACTGCCAGCTCCGAAGTGTCCTCCCTACGAAAGACAAGCCATCTGCAAACGTCCTCTCTCCAAAGACATCTTCCTTGATAGGCTTGGTAAACTTGATAGCGGAAAGCACGGAATTGCCGGTTCATACGCCCCTCTATGCCTTATCCATCCTTACATTTCAGCTCGGATAAAACGGCCGCCGCTCATCGAACGTCCATATCGTCATGGGCATGCTGCCGCATGCGAATGGTATCGTCCCGATCCGGACTGGAAATAAGCGGCGGCCCCTCCGCAGGAACTTGACGCTTAAGCTGCTGCTGTAATTCCTGCTCATTTATGCGGGTTCCACACGCTGTCCAGAAGCCCTGCACGATCAACAAAAAAACCTTCAAATCCACCCAAAACCGTGAAAATGAAGGTTCTTTTTATACACAACCTATGCAGCTTAGCAGAGGCTGAACATCGCAAATCAACTTTTGGAACAGCCCCCGACCTTGTCTCTCTGACGAACTGACGCCTCAGCCAGCTACCCTTTGCTAAACTTGCTTTTTTTCAGCGCAGCCAGCTGCAGCTGAAATTCCTGCTCCATCGCCGCAATTTTTCGGCTCAGCTCCTCCAGCCACGGCTTATCATGGACGATCGCCGCTGCATCGACATAATTATGCAGCTCGCTCAGCTTGCGGGCATAATTGACGTTCGCCTGCAAGCACATCGACAGCTCCTGCTGCTCCTCCGCGCTCAGCTCCCTTACCTGATGATGCGCCCACAGCTCGGCCATACGGTAATGAAATGGCAGCATACGCTCACTCCCCCGGAAATTGGCTTAGTTACGCCTCCAGGCTTAGTGTTGACGGTTTCTCCCGCCTTTAGACTTCAACTCTATTAGAACTTCACGCACACCGGGCGCGGGATCGTGATAGACTGCCCCGTGGGTGCAAGCGTTCCGTCCGCCGCATCCACCCGGAACGAATACAGCGAGTCCGAATCCTGGTTGGCCGCCACCACATAACGGCCGCTTGGGGACAACGCAAAGTTGCGCGGCGTCCGCCCGAGCGTAGACGCATGCTGCCGCAGCTCCAGCTCGCCGCTGCTTGGGTCGATGCTGAACACTGCGATGCTGTCATGCCCCCGGTTGGAGCCGTACAGCGTTTGACCGGACGGATGGACGACGATTTCCGCACAATAGCTAACGCCCGCGTAATCGGCAGGCAGTGTCGAGATTACCTGCCCCCTCGTTAATTCCCCGGACTCCGGCTCGTAGCGGAACACCTGAATCGTGCTGTTCAGCTCATTAATGACATAAGCAAACGGCAGCTCCGGATGAAAGGCCAGATGCCGCGGCCCTGCGCCCGGCTCGACCTGGAAAGCCGCCTTGCGCACCAGGCGCGGGCCTTCCGGCTCCAGGCCGTACTGTACAACCTGATCCAGTCCCAGGTCCGCGATATAAATATGTCCATCCTTCACCACAACGCAGTGCGCATGCGGCCCTTGCTGGCGTTCAGTCACGCTATGCCCGGCATGCCGCTGCAAGTCGCTGAGCGCCCCCAGGCCGCCATCCGCTTCGATCGGATAAACCGCCACGCTGCCGCTCATATAATTCGTCACCAGCAGCACCTGCTCCCCATGAAGCAGCGTCAGATGGCACGGCGCTCCCCCTTGCGTCTTCCGCTGATTCAGCAGCCGGAGCGCCCCGCTTTCCTCATCCAGTTCAAAGGAAGCAACGCTGCCGCCCGACTCGTCCGCATCCTCAATTACACTGTACAGCCTGTCCCGCTTGCCGTTGACGATCAGAAAGGATGGGTCGGCCAGGTCTGTATTTGCCGCCTTTACGGCGAATGCCCCGGTTTCCTCGTTGAAAACCAGTGAAAAAATCGAATCCGTGCCCTGCTTCTGATAAGTGCCGATGAGTAATGGAACGTATTGCTGCGTCATAGTCATGCCTCCCGGAATTTTATGATGCTGATGACGTCATGCTGCATGCTCAATCGTTGGTTTTCGCCATGTCTTCTATCCATTTTATTCCTTTCCGCCATAAAAGCAAAACCGGGCGTCCTGCGACCCCGGTTTCGTTTCATCCGCTATTGCCTTCAGTCCGCTATCGGCTGCTCGAAGCTCAACCAACACTCGGTTACCCGACCATGGCGCTGCCAAGAAGCTCACCAACACTCGGTTATCCGCACCATGGCGCTGCTAAATCCGAAGCTTCCGGACGCCGATCGCAGACGGTTGCCGCAGCTAACTCCTAACACCGCCTTGGCCTCCCGTGTGATCTGCATCCGCCAATGGCAAACGGGCCAATGGCAATGGCTACAGCTCAATGCTCAGCTCCTGAACGCCGGCCGCTGGCTGAATCCGTACGCCGACGCCCTCCGCATGGCCCGACACCTCGCCGCCCTCGACGGCGTTGACGCCCTCGCAGCCGCGCAGCACAAGCGTCCACGGCTTGTCGGCCGCGCCAGCCGCCGTGATGCGTACCGTGTCACCGCTTCGCACTGCCTGTACCTCAAGCTGCGGCTCGCCGTCGAGGTTGTGTACGACAGCGGCAGCCGTCGCCCCGTCCTCCAGCTCGAACAGGTGCAGCGCAACGCCATCGGCATAATCGTAGTCGGGACGCTGGTCGTTGCTGCCGAGCGCGATCAATGAATTCGGCCGGACAAGCAGCGGCAGCGTCCTGTAGCCATGCGTCTCGTGATGCCATCTGCCGCCGATAACCGTTTCTCCCGTCAGCCAGTTGGTCCAGCGGCCCTCCGGCACATAATACGTCACGGTCCCTTCGCTGTTGAAGATCGGAGCGACCAGCAGCCGCTCGCCGAGCATATATTGCCGGTCCACATAGTGGCAGGTCGGATCCTCGGGAAACTCAAGCACCATTGCGCGCATCATCGGCAGCCCGCGGAACGTCGCTTCAACGGCATAGCTGAACAAATACGGCATCAGCCTGCACTTCAGCTCGGTGAATAGCCGCAATACATCCACCGCTTCCTCATCAAACAGCCACGGCACCCGATACGACTCGTTGCCATGCAGCCGGCTGTGGGAGGACAGCATCCCGAACGCTACCCAGCGCTTGTAAATATCCGGCGGAGCCGTCCGCTCAAATCCGCTGATATCATGGCTCCAGAAGCCGAAGCCCGACAAGCCCAGCGACAGGCCGCCGCGCAGCGTCTCGGCCATGGAATCGTAGTTGGCGGAGCAGTCGCCGCCCCAATGTACCGGATACTGCTGGCCTCCGGCCGTCGCGGAGCGGGCAAACAGCATCGCTTCATGCTTGCCCCGATGCTGCTCCAGCACCTCAAATACCGCTTTGTTATACAGCTGGGTGTAATAATTATGCATTTTCAGCGGATCAGAGCCGTCAAAATACACAACATCTGTTGGAATCCGCTCGCCAAAATCCGTCTTGAAGCAATCGACGCCCATATTCATTAACCGCTGCAGCTTGCTCTGGTACCACTGGATCGCAGCCGGATTTGTAAAATCGACCAGCCCCATCCCCGCCTGCCAGCGGTCCCACTGCCACACGCCGCCGTCCGGCGTTTTCACCAAATATCCACGCTCCGCGCCCTCCGCAAACAACGGCGACTTCTGGGCTATATACGAGTTGATCCAGACGCAAATCCGCAGCCCGCGTGCCTTCAAGCGGCGCAGCATGCCCTCCGGGTCCGGGAACATCGCCGCATCCCATTCGAAATCACACCACTGGTATTCCTTCATCCAGAAGCAGTCGAAGTGGAACACATGCAGCGGAATACGCCGCTCCGCCATCCCCTCTATAAATCCGGTAACCGTCGCCTCGTCATAGTCGGTGGTGAACGACGTCGTCAGCCAAAGGCCAAATGACCAGGCAGGCGGCAGCGCAGGCCGTCCGGTCAGCTTCGTATAATTGTCCAGCACATCCTTGAGTGTCGCTCCGCCGATGATCAGGTACTCCAGCGTCTCGCCCGGCACGCTGAAGCCGACCTTGGACACCGCCTCGGACGCCACCTCATACGACACACGCTCCGGGTGATTCACGAATACCCCGTACCCGGCGCTGGATATATAAAAAGGGATGTTTTTGTACGCCTGCTCGCTGCTCGTACCTCCGTCTTCATTCCAGATGTCAACGGCCTGTCCATTTTTCACAAAAGGCGTAAAGCGTTCCCCTAATCCGTAAATATGCTCGCCGACGCCCAGATCCAGCATTTCCCGCATATACGGCCTGCCATCCTGATCCCGGATATAAGCTGCGCCCTTGTGAGCTGTGCCCGTCAGTCGGCGTCCCTCGTACCTGAACTCCAGCCCCCATGTCGGCGAGCGGCGAATCACCGCCTGCAGCGCGCCGCTGGCCATGACCACCGTATCCTCCATATGCTCGATCACAACAGGTGCGGCTTCATCCTCGTGAATGGCAAAGGACGGGCCCGCCTGCCGTTTCCCGGCATGATGCGTCCAGCGCACCCGGATCACCTCCGGGAGCGGCGAGCTTAATTCAACGGTCAGCAGCGCGCCGTTCAGCGTCTCTCCCTTGCGCTTGACCAGTCTGGTCGCGGCGTAGGCGGTAACCTTACCGGCCGTCGACTGAACATCCCTTACCTCTACAGGCATCTGCACATCCACACCTGGCCGAAATCCCCAGTACCCGTCCGTAAACTTCATTGCGATCCCTCCGTTTCTTTGCTTATAATGATATTGACCTTTGGAATCGCTTTCTACGTATATATTGACTATTATAATCACGATTTTGACCTCTGCTTACTGGAGAAAGGGGAGCTATCCGGTGAACAAATCCGCCTTGAAGGAAAACCGCATCCACGGCGATCCGAACCATCCGGCCAATGTGTATGCGATCACCTGTCCGCCGGAGGAATTACTGCTGGATTTGCATTGGCATGACGAGCTGGAGTTTCTGCTGGTAACGGAGGGCGCAGCGAGGCTGCGGATTGATAGCCGCGATTATCGCTTGCAGGCGGGCGAGGCGGTATTTGTCAATGCGGGCGAGCTGCATTCCGGTCAAGTAGCCGGAGACGCGCCCTGCTCCTTTCTGGCTGTCGTCTTCCATCCGACCCTGCTGAGCAGCGGACCGCTGGATGCCGTTCATGAACGCTACATGCTCCCGCTGCTTCGCAAAACGTGGCGCGTCCCCGTCCATCTGACGCAGCAGACTGCGCCGGAGCGCGAGCTGCTGGCGCTGCTGCGGCAGCTGTTCGACGCCAGCAGCAGCGGCGCGCCGCTGCTGGAGCTGACGACCCGCGGTCTGCTCTGTCTGCTTATGTCCCGGCTGCTCGCCATACGGGACCCGCAGGATCATAGCGACCGCTTGCGGAGCGCTGCGGGCCACCCCAGCTATGAACGGCTGAAATCGGCGATTGTGTACATCGAGCAGCATTACCAGGAGCCGATTCCGCTGGGCAAGCTGGCCGAAACAGCGGCGATGAGCGAAGCGTACTTCTGCCGGTTTTTCAAAAAAACGACCGCCATGACGCCGATTGAATACTTGAACCTGTACCGCGTTCGCCAAGCCTCGCTTCGGCTCAAGCATTCCGACCGGAAGGTGATGGAAATCGCGCTGGACGTCGGCTTCAATAATCTCAGCTATTTCAACACGTTGTTCAAGCAGCACTTCGGCTGCCCGCCCGCCGCTTACCGCCGCCGGCAAAAGTCGGAGTCCCTGGACCACAACTAGCGACATGCGGACTGCCACATCCCCGGCTGCGCTGGCTTCTCCTGGTTTCTGCTGGCTTCCGACTCCCTTTCAGCCAACCGCCGCCCGCTTGATCAGGCAAAAAAACCGCCATCACGATCCGGTCCGCTGCCCGCACAGCGCCTGCATCCTGATGACGGTTTATGTAAATGACGGTTTATGTAAAATGTTTTCATGCCCGTTGTTGCGGTTCCTTACACTTATGCTCAGCAGCCTCAGCTTTTTTAGCTCTCCTCATATTTTCTATATTTACCCATATTTTAAAAATTTAATCAATTTCCTCAACCTTCCCAAGCCTTAAGCTCCGGAGGCTTCAGCTTCCTTAACCGCCTGCACCACCTCGTTCACATGCCCTTTGACGCGCACCTTGCTCCACGACTTGATGAGCGAGCCGTCCTTGCCGATCACAAATGTCGACCGGACGACACCCATATATTCGCGTCCATACAGCTTTTTGAGCGCCCAGACGCCGAACAGCTCCGCCGCTTCATGCTCCGGGTCGGACAGCAGCAGAAACGGCAGCTCGTATTTATCCGCAAACCGTTGATGCGAGCGAACAGGGTCCGGGCTAATGCCGATGACCACCGTATTCAGCTTGCCGAATTCACCAGAGTAGTCGCGGAACTGGCAAGCTTCCTCTGTACAGGCCGGGGTGTTATTTTTCGGATAAAAATACAAAACGATGTTGCGTCCCCGGTAATCGCTCAGAGACACCTGCTTCCCGCTTCCGGCAACCAGCGTAAAATCAGGCACTAGCTGCCCGACTTGTAATTCTTGCTTCAACTCTTCCATATGTCACACTCCCTGGCATCCAGGCCGCGAGCCGTTCCAGCGGCAGTTAGCCGCCGGTCCGGGAACGCGTCCTGCTTTCACCCTCACATTTCCATTCCGAATAGCGCTCCGGCTGCCCCCCAACCGCCCCCGCTCTGTCCAGCCGTCCTCAGGAGCCTGCGCCGCGGTAACGTTTGACTCCGTAATTCCATACGGACAAACCGATGATGAAGAAAATAACGCCGACCACCGGCGTCAGCAGCGCGAAGCTGCCCCAATTGTCCCGATCCAGAAAATACGCGGCCGGGTAAAAGCCGACGAAGCCAAACGGCAGCACCCACGTCAGCGCAAATTTCATGGCCGCATTATAAATCGTCATCGGATACCGCCCGTAGTTTTGCAAGTTCCACAGCAGCGCCGTAATGCCCGTCGGAGCATCGGAGAAAAACGACAGCGCCGTAAAGAAAATGTACACCCCGGCATAAATCAGAATCGAGCCGATTACCATGAGCGCCAGCATAAGCGGATCGGACCAGGTCAGCGCAAGGCCTAGCTCAGACCAGGTGTAGCCCATAATCAGCAAGCCGACCAGCGCGCTGAATAGCGACGACGGGTCCATATTCTCCAGCATCAACTGCACCAGGTTATGCGCCGGACGGGTCAAAATCCGATCCAGCTCACCCTTGACAATGTATCGCTCACCAAAGTTCCACAAGCTGAAAAACGCGATAAAAATACCGTACGGCACCATAAAATAACCGTAAATAAACAACACCTGCTGCTCGTTCCATTCATCAATGGATGCCGTGTGACCAAATACGACCAAAATAAAAAACAGGTTCAGGCCGTTAAACAGCAGGTCTGACAGCACCTCTATCCAGAAGTCCGAGCGGTAGGTCAGGCGTGTTTTCATATAATTTTTCAAGTAATCGACAACAAGTCCTGCATAGAACAACACAGCTTCCTACCCCCCTTGCACAAACAAACGGCTGCGCGCGCTCCGCCACAGCAGCACCAGCGGCGCCAGCAGCAGCGCAAACCATAGCACCTGCACCAGCAGCCCGTCATAGACGGCATCCCCCGCGACCGCTCCGGTGAACACCTTGCTCGGCAAATACGTAATCGCCTGAAACGGCAGCAGCTTGAGCACTCCCTCGGCCCAGCCGGGGAAAAACGACATGGGCACGACCAGCCCCGAGAACAAATCTACCGCCACCCGCTTCATCCGCATCAAGCCTTCATTATTCTCCAGAAAAAAGGCGCTCAGCCCGGTAATGATGTTCAGCTGCGTATTAATCAGAAAGCTGAAAAACAGCATCACGAGAAATACAACCCACAGCTTCGGATCGGTCGGCAGCTTGACGGAAAACAGCAGCGAGACGATCACCATGCCCGGCGTCGAAAACAGCAGCAGCCGAAACAGCCCCTCGCCCAGCCCCTGCATCATTTTGACCAAAATGTAGTTGTAAGGCCGTATAAACTGCACCGCCACACTGCCATCCTTGATCTCCGTCGCAATTTCACGATCCAGATTATTAAAGTAGAAGGCGCGGGCCATCCAGCCAACCGCTACGTAGGTCGTCATCTGCTCCAGCGTCAAGCCCCCGAGCATTTCCTTCGTTCCGTAGATCGCCTTCCAAAGAAAGTAATACGCACCGATGTTTAATGCATAAATAATAATGCCGCTGTAATAATTGACCCGGTAGGCCAGCATCATCAGGAAGCGGATGCGGATAATTTCGAGATAGGCGCTAGACATGCACGGTCACTTCCCGTTCGCTGTCCTGCGGCGCTTGCCGGGTTTCGGCGGAGCCTGATTTGTAAATTTCCCGCACGATATCGTCGGTGTTCGTCTCGACAATTTTGATATCCTCGATCCCGACGACGTTTACGACCCGCGACAGCACCTCGGATACGCCGACGCGCTTCTGCGGAAGCCACACCTTGGCTGTCAGCTCATTTTCCAGCGACCACTCCACATCCAGCCCTTCGGTCAGCACGCGCAGCCTGTCCAGCTGTACCGGCTCCGCAAACCGCAGGTAAATGTCCTTCCCTTTGCCCCAGCGCTCCTTCAGCTCATCCAGCCCGCCGTCGTAAATGATATTGCCGTCATCCAGCATGATGACCCGCGAGCATAAGGCTTCAATATCTTGCAAGTCATGTGTCGTCAGCAAAATCGTCGTGCCGAACCGGCTGTTCATCGACTTGAGAAATTCACGAATCTCCGTCTTCACGACAATATCCAGACCGATCGTCGGCTCGTCCAGAAACAAAATCGACGGATTATGGATCAACGAAGCCGCCAGCTCACAGCGCATCCGTTGCCCAAGGCTGAGCTTGCGCACCGGGCGGTTCAGCAGCTCGCCAAGCTGGAGCCGGTCTACCAGCTCATCCATCCGCTGCCGGTAGTCGCCGTCGGGGACGCGATACACCTTTTGCAGCAGCCGGAACGACTCTACGACGCCCAAATCCCACCACAGCTGGCTGCGCTGGCCGAATACGACGCCGATGCCGCGGACAAACGCCTCACGCTCCTTATAGGGAATGTAGCCGTTAACGCGAATGTCTCCGGACGTAGGCACAAGGATGCCGGTCAGCATCTTGATCGTCGTGGACTTCCCGGCACCGTTTTCCCCGATATATCCGCAAATTTCGCCCTGCGGAATTTGGAAGCTGATGTCTTTGACCGCTCGGACGTGGTTATACTCTCTTCTAAACAGATCGCGGAAGGCGCCCTTCAGACCCTCGCGGTTTTTCTGCACCTGAAACTCCTTGCGCAGCTCGCGCACATCAATAGCAAGCGACATCTCTGGAAGTCCTCCTGTCAAAATTTGCCGAAGCTTGCGACCTTACAGCGATACCCGGTATAATGAATAGAAATTTTCGGGAACCTATAAACCGTCACCTCGTTATGATACACGAAGCGGTGCAGCAGGAAAAGCATATCCGAAGATGAAGGAAGGGATCTCACCTATGGCACTAACATTCAAGCGGCTGATTGTCGTTGTCCTTATTGTACTGCTTGCGGGCGTTGGTTATTATACATACGGCTTTATGAAATTTGCCCAAAACATCCAGAGCAAGCCCGAATCGACCAAATTTTCAGCGCTTGGCACAGGCAAGGGAACCGATCCCCAGTCGCTGCTGCCTCCAAAATGGGAGGGCAAGGAGCGCGTAAACGTGCTGGTGCTTGGCGGCGACTCCCGCGGCCTGAAAAAAAACGAAATTCCTCGTTCTGACTCCATGATGGTCGCTTCGATTGACCCTGTGACGAAAAAGGCAGTGCTGCTGTCGATTTTGCGCGATACGTATGTGAAGGTGCCGGGACACGGCAATGATCGGATCAACACCGCTGTCGCCACCGGCGGACCGCATCTGGCGATGAAGACGGCCAGTGAATTGCTAGGTATTCCGATCCAGTATTACATTTATACCGATTTTCAAGGCTTTATCGCTCTTGTGGACGCGATTGGCGGCATCGAGCTGGACGTCGAGAAAAATATGAAGTACCGCGACTCCGAGGAGCCCGAATTTGATATTGATTTGAAAAAGGGGCCGCAGCACCTGAACGGCAAAACAGCGCTGCAATATGTACGCTTCCGCCATGATGCGCTGAGCGATTTCTCCCGGACCGAGCGCCAGCGGAAATTTATGACCGCCGTCGCCCAGAAAATGCAATCCACCGGCTCGCTGATCCGGATGCCGATGATTTTAAACAGCATTGATCCGTACATCGAGACAAATTTGACGGCCACCGATATGCTCAAGCTTGGCACCCTCGCTCTGGAGGCCAAAACCGAAGGGATGGCCAGCTCGCAAATTCCGCCGGCCGAGCTGCTCGTCGAGAAGCGGGTCGGCGGGGCCGAGGTCATCAGCTTCAACCGCGACAAGCTGCTGCCGTATGTGCAGGCGGTGCTTGAGGGGCGCGACCCGTTCCCCACGGAATCGAAGGCTGCCGCCGGTTCAACCAAGTCGGCCGTCACTCCGGCGAAAAAGTAGACAGCGTCAACCCGACAAGCGGAGCGAAAGCTCCGCTTTTTCGAGGAAACGTGGATTCCGCAACGCTGAACTGAAATTTATTTGATTATTGAAAGGAACTGATCGCCATGTCCTCTCCGTCCAGCTACAATCAACCTGCTTCCACCCCGTCCGGTTCCATATCCCGAGACCGCTCCGCGATGCTGTACGGCGAAGCGCTGGAGCATATCGTCGGCGGCGTAAATAGTCCTTCGCGCTCGTTCAAGGCAGTCGGCGGCGGCGCGCCCGTCTTTATGAAGCGCGGCCAAGGCGCTTATTTCTGGGATGTTGATGACAACCGCTACATTGACTACCTGGCCGCCTACGGTCCGGTTATTTTAGGCCACGCCCACCCGCACGTGACAGCCGCCATCTGCCGTGCCGCCGAAAACGGCACCTTGTACGGTACGCCGACCGAGCTGGAAATTCAGTTTGCGCGGATGCTGAAGGAAGCAATCCCTTCATTAGATAAGGTGCGCTTCGTCAACTCCGGTACCGAAGCCGTCATGACGACAATCCGCGTCGCCCGCGCGTATACCGGCCGGGCCAAGATCATCAAGTTCGCCGGCTGCTACCACGGTCACTCCGATCTCGTGCTGGTGGCCGCCGGATCAGGCCCGTCCACCCTTGGCATTCCCGACAGCGCAGGCATCCCCACCAGCATCGCGCACGAGGTGATCACAGTGCCCTACAACGATATTCCTGCGCTGGAGCAAGCGCTGGAGCGTTGGGGCAGCGAGGTCGCAGCCGTAATGGTCGAGCCGATTGTCGGCAACTTCGGCATGGTGATGCCGCATCCCGGCTACCTGGAAAGTCTGTGCGCGGCCGCGCGGCGCAACGGCTCGCTTGTCATTTATGACGAAGTTATCACCGCCTTCCGCTTTCACTACGGCACGACACAGACGTTCGCCGGTCTGCCCGCCGGTACGGATCTGAAAGCGATCGAACCAGACCTTACAGCGCTTGGAAAAATTATTGGCGGCGGCTTGCCAATAGGTGCTTATGGTGGAAAAGCTGACATCATGTCGCAGGTTGCACCACTTGGCCCCGCTTATCAGGCAGGAACGATGGCCGGTAACCCCGCTTCGATTTCCGCAGGCATTGCTTGCCTGGAGGCGCTGCGGCAGCCCGGTACCTATGAGCAGCTTGACCGTCTCGGCGCCAAGCTTGGCGAAGGCTTGACGCGCGCGGCCGAAGCGCGCGGCATTCCGCTGACGGTCAACCGCATCTGCGGAGCGCTGTCTACCCACTTCTGCGCGCACCCGGTCACGAACTACGCCGAAGCGCAAGCCGCCGACGGCGAGCAATTCGCCGCCTTCTTCCGCCTGATGCTTGAGCAAGGCATCTGCCTCGCCCCTTCCAAATATGAAGCCTGGTTCCTGACAACGGCTCATACGGAAGAAGATGTAAGCCTGACCATCGACGCGGCAGCTCATGCTTTCAAACGCATGTCCGAAACAATTCACTGATTTAAAGCGCTAATAAAAAGCATTTATCACTCAAATCACGAACTATTATCATTATTCGATAATAGTTCGTTCGCTTTTTTACCCGCCATGATTTTCCGTGTTTTTTTGCCTTTATTCACCAGTTATGCAAAATAGATAGCGCTTACATTGTGTCGAAAGGTGTAATGTTCTATTGTCTATAGCCACATTTCATGGTATTCTATTACTACTCTGTATTTGAATAAACTCGGCTAAAAATAAGGTTTTTGCCATGAAATTCATGAAGTTCTGCGTTCCCTGCAAGGTTGCGGGCGCGATCAGCGCCTTTATTCAGCCCTCAATTCGCGTAGCTTCCAGAAGAACGGACAAGTAGCGCAAACGATGATTATACAGAATAATTGCATATTTATTCATTTTCGTTTGTATTCGCTTCGTCCGCTTTCTTTTACCGTTCATGACAAAGTCTTTGTACAAGACGAATACGGCATTACTATTATTGGGAGGTGAAGGTCAGCCTGCTGACCAAAGAGAATGAATCAAGTTATGCGTGATGAAGGCCGTTTCCGGAACTTACTGGCCACCGAACATGACAGCTGCGGCATCATTTGTATCGTTGAGAAGGATGGATTCCCGTCCCGCGATAATATTCAAAAAACCATTGATGCGCTTGTCAAAATGGAGCACCGTTCCGGCTTTATCAACGGCGAAGGCGACGGCTGTGGCATCCTGACCGACATCCCGCGCGCGCTATGGGAGAAGAAGCTGACGGACGCCGGCCTGGACGGCAAACTGGCTTACGACGAGCGTTTTTCCGTCGCTCACATCTTCGTCCCGCGCAAGCTGGAAATTTCGGCCCCTGAGATGCAGGCTGGCATCCGCGAGCTGTTCGCCAAGTTCGAAGTCAGCGTCCTGCTGGAGCAGGAAAACCAGGTTGACAGCAGCGTGCTCGGCCCTAACGGCCGCAATGACGAACCAACCTTCTGGCAAGTCGCCGGTCTGTGCGACAAGCCGGCTGTCAAGGTTGCCGATCATCTGTTTGAGCTGCATGTCGCTATCGAAGCGAAATATACCGTTCACGTCGCTACGCTGAGCAATGTAACGGCTGCTTATAAAGTAATGGGTGCGGCCAGCATCCTGCCTAAATATTACAACGATACCCGCGACCCGTTGTTTGCGGCGCAAGTCACGATCGGACATAACCGCTACTCCACCAATACGCAATCCAGCTTCTTCCGCGTACAGCCGTTTTCCTTGCTTGGCCACAACGGCGAGATCAATACGGTCAAAAAGCTGCGTATCGAAGCTGACATGGTTGGCGTGCCGCTCGTCGACGGCGGTTCGGACTCCCAGGATATGAACCGTACCATTGAAACGTTCATTCACCGTGCAGGCGTCAGCTTGTTCGAGGCGATGGAGATCGTATTCCCGCCAATCCTGAATGAAATGAAGCTGTTCCGTCCGGAAATGCAAGACCTGTACGTTTATTTCCGCCAAGCTTGGGGGCATTACGCACAAGGTCCGGCAGGAATTGTGTCACGCTACGGCAACGAATGTATTTTCAGCGTCGATGCGCTCGGCTTGCGTCCGGTTTGGATGGTCGAAAGCGAAACATCGCTGTACTTCTCCTCGGAGCAAGGCGTTATCCAGGTTGGCGAAATGGTTGCTGAGCCTAAGCCGATCGCTCCTGGCGAGAAAATCGGCGTTGTGCTGACACCAGGAGAGCATGTTCAAGTCATCCCTTACTCTGAAGTGCAATCGCTCGTGCTGGAACGCGCCCAAGCTCGCATCGGGTTCGAAGGCTTGCGCAAGCATTTGCACAATGAAGTGCCTGCTGTTGAAGTCGAGGCAGCTGCTGATGTGGCGCCTACTGACACGATGTACAGCGCGTTCGGCTGGGATCGCGACGGTATTCAAATGATCGAAACGACGGCGGAAACCGGCGCTGAGCCGATCCGTTCGCTTGGTCATGACAGCCCGCATGCGGCGCTGGCATGGGAACGTGTAAATATTCCTGACTTCATCAAGGAAAGTGTAGCTGTTGTAACGAATCCTGCCATTGACCGCGACCGCGAAATGGAGCATTTCTCGACACGGATCGTCGTTGGCCCGCGTCCAACGGTATATGGCCAGCCGGACGAACGTCTGCGTCTGGAATTGCTTTATCCGGTCGTGCTGGAAGGCAGCAACGGAGTTGACTCCCTGACGGCGCTGAAGCAGCCAAGCCTGGAGCAATTGAAATCGTTGTTCGGCGAATCCGTTGCCACCCTGTCCACAACGTTTGCCCGCGGCGCCTCGCTGCCCGCGGCGCTCGATCAGCTGGCGGTTGATGCGATTGCCGCTGTCCGCCAAGGTGCAGCCCTGCTCATTCTGGATGATGCAGGCGCTCACGAAAACGATCGTTTGTGGATTGAGCCGCATCTGGCCGTATCCAAGGTTGATATTGCATTGCGCGCTGAGAAGCTTGGCTTCGGCGACAATCTGCGCCGGCAAACGACGCTTGTTGTGCGCAGCGCGGCCATCCGCAGTCTGCATGACATCGCGGTTGCCTGTGGCTTAGGCGCAGACGTGCTGTCGCCTTACCTTATGTACGCAACGGCTTCCGCCAAAAACGGCGCGCCTGCGGCGCATAAAGTATTTTCCGCGCTGATGAAAGGCTTGGAGAAAGTCATCTCCACCATTGGTACGCATGAGCTGCGCGGCTATACCCGCTTCTTCTCCTCCATCGGCTTGAAGCCTGAGGTAGCGGAAGTGCTGGATATTGTGAACTATCTGGGCAGCGACAAGGCCGGAACAGGCTTTGCCGAGCTGGAAGCTGAAGCTGAAGCCCGCTATAACGACTTCTCCAACCCTAAGGCGAAAGCGGCGAAAAACTTCCGCTTCTTCCAACGGATGTGGAAGGCGCTCGGCGACACGGCGTCCGGCGCGGCTCCTTATACCGACTACCGCGACAAGCTGCGCGAGGAAGAAAAGAAAAACGGCATTTCGATCCGCCACGTAGCGGATTTCGATATCGAGAAAGCACATGCTGAAGGCCGCAAGCCGCTTGACCCGGCAGACGTGAATATCGGCATCGGCGGGCATGACCTGCCTGTGCTCATTTCGTCCATGTCCTTTGGCTCGCAGAATGAAACGGCGTTCCGCGCTTACGCAGAAGCCGGCGAGCGCCTGAACATGGTCACCATGAACGGCGAGGGCGGCGAAATCAAAGACATGCTCGGCCGCTACAAGCGGACACGCGGTGCGCAGGTTGCATCCGGACGCTTCGGCGTCAACGTCGAGCTGGCGACAGCTGTTGCCTTCCTGGAAATCAAAATCGGCCAAGGCGCGAAGCCGGGCGAAGGCGGTCACTTGCCAGGCTCCAAGGTTACAGCGAAAATCGCTTTGGCGCGTAACGCAACGATCGGCTCCGACCTGATTTCTCCGTCGAACAACCATGATATTTATTCGATTGAGGACTTGGCTCAAATTATTTCCGAGCTGAAGGAAGCAAGCGGTCGTCAGGCGAAAATTATCGTCAAAATCCCAATCGTTCCGGGTGTCGGCACCATTGCTGTCGGCGTCGCCAAAGCAGGCGCGGACGTCATCACCTTGTCCGGCTTCGACGGCGGTACAGGCGCAGCGCGTATTCACTCGATTACGCATGTCGGCCTGCCTACCGAGATTGGCACGAAGCTTGCCCACTTGGCGCTGATCGACGCAGGCTTGCGTCATCAGGTCGAGCTGTGGTCCGACGGCGGTATGAAATCCGGTACGGACGTTGTCAAAATGTTTATGCTCGGCGCTAACCGCGTCGGCTTCGGCTCGATCGCAATGCAGTCCATCGGTTGTACCACTTGCCGCGGCTGCCATCTGGATACTTGCCACGTCGGAATCGCTACCCAGATTGATTCGCTGGAGGAAGCCGAAGAGAAAGGCCTGCGCCGCTTCGTACCGCGTGTCTATGACACAGCCGTAGATTCGCTCGTTCGCCTGTTTGGCGGCATCGGTCAAGAAATTCGTGAAGTCGTGGCCCAACTTGGCTTCAAGGATGCGCAAGAGCTGGTCGGTCGTTCCGACCTGCTGAAGCAAGTCAGCCATCTGGAAAAAATCGACTTGTCCGACCTGCTTCGTCCGGCTCCGCTTTCGTTCGCGGCCGCACAGCAAATGGCCAGAGAAGCCGAAGAAAAATTTGCCGATGCCATCGTTGTGTCGTCCGATATCCGGATTGCAGCAGGCGCGGAAGGCTTGGACCTGTTCCCGGAATCCGTTTCCTTCGATGCTCCGGTAGAACGCAACTGGACGAACATCGACGCCGAATCGCGTATTCTCGGCAGCCGTTACTCCAGCCACCGGGTCAGAGACCGTTTCGACGGCAGCTACGATCAATTGCCTAAGATCAACATCAACATTACCGAAGGCTCCGTTCCAGGAAACGGTCTCGCTGCTTTCAATGCACGCGGCGTTGACATTACTGTTCATGGCGGCGCTGAGGACGGCGTAGGTAAAATGGCCCTCGGCGGTAAGGTTGCAATTCTGAAGGCGCCTGGCAAGCACAAGCAGTTTATTAACGGCTCCGTTGGTAAATCGTTTGGTTACGGCGCACAAAGCGGTCTGTTCCTGATTCAAGGTAATGCCGATACACGCGCTTGCATCCGCTTCTCCGGAGCAGACGTTGTATTTGGTGGAGAAATCGCTTCTCCGCTGCAGGATGAGCTGGGCGGCCTCGCTTCCCGAGCCAACCTGAAAGGCTTTGCGTTCGAGTACATGACCAATGGCCGTGCCGTTGTTCTGGGTGACCCAGGTCCATGGATTTGTGCCGGTATGACAGGCGGCGTGATCTACCAGCGTCTCGTGCCTGAGATGGGTCTGGATGAAGCAGCGCTGCAACGCCGGATCGCCAAAGGCGCGAAAGTCAAAGTCGAGCCGATCGGTGCCCAAAGCTCCAAAGACTTGACCGAGCTGCTTGGCGCGTATCATACTGAACTGGTGAACTCCGGTCAGGAAGATACTGCGGCTAAGATTCAACAGCTGCTGAATAATCTGCAAGACAACTTCGTACGTATTGCTCCGGTTGGTCTGCAAGCTGATCAATCCGTCGCTACCGAATAGTTTTTCTTTAAATCCCTCAGGACTATACGTTCTGAGGGATTTTTCTATAAGCTAAAAAAGGAACGATCGACGGCTTAGACCATCAATCGTTCCTCTTCTTTGAATTTAATCAAACGCGGAGCAGCCTTTAACAGATCCGGCTCCTGCATTTTTTAGCTTTTGATTTTATTTCCCTTAAAGGCAGCCGTTTATAGCGGAGCAGCTTACGCCTTGGCTGCACGATAAGCTTCAACATATTGGGCAGCACGTTTCGCTACGAGGCTGTAGTCGCCTGTTTTCACCGCTTCACTCGTCAGGTCAGAGCCAATACCGACCGCAACAGCTCCAGCCTTGATCCATTCGCCCAGGTTGCCCAAGGAAACTCCGCCCGTTGGCATAATGTTAGCTTGCGGCAGCGGCCCTTTGATCGCCTTGATCATAGCAGGGGAATACAGATTGCCTGGGAACAGCTTCACAACGTCTACGCCCAGCTCCAGCGCCGTTTGAATTTCCTGAATCGTCATCACACCCGGCATAACCGGCACACGGTATCGGTTACACAACGTAATTGTATCCCGATTTAACGAAGGGCCTACTACAAACTCGGAGCCGCTCAAAATTGCCACACGTGCCGTCTCCGGATCAAGCACCGTACCAACGCCGATAATCGCCTGCTTGGCTGGATCGGACGATGTGATCGAGTAGGTTTTCGCAAGCTTCTCAATCGCCTGCAGCGCAAATGGAACTGTCATTGTGACCTCAATGACCTTGATTCCACCCGCGATCGCCTGCTCCGCCATCTCGACAACCTCATCCGGCGTCTCTCCGCGCAAAACCGCGACAACACCCTCTTCAACAATTTGCTGCACCAATTGAATTTTTTTCATGGCTGTATCTCATCCTCTCCTGATTGCTTATCTAGGGCTCTAAAGATAGCTGCTACCGCTCTACATGCTTGACATTGTTCAGATAAGCTTCAACCTGCTCCCAGGTTGGAATACCTTCCCAGTCGCCTTCCATTTGTACAACCATACTGCCGACCAGATTGCCCAAGCGAACCGCTTCCTTCAGTTCGTATTGCTTGAGCAATCCCACGAAAAAGCCTGCACAAAAGCCATCGCCTGCACCAATCGTATCCACGACCTGCTCCGCCTTGAAATAAGGCACCTCAGTTACCGCAGCCTGCTCCACGATGTAGGTAACATCGTCGCCGCCCTTCACAATTGACACGCCTGGCAGCTCGCGCAGCTTGGCCACAATTTCATCCAGGTTGTCCGTCTTATACAGCAGCTTCAACTCATCCAGCCCCGGCAGGAAATAATCTGCTTGCGCAGCCAGATCAAGCAGCACGTCGCGGGCTTCATCAATCGTCCACAGCTTGAGCCTCAGGTTCGGGTCGAAGCAAACCTTGACGCCATGCTTTTTGGCCAAACGCACTGCTTCCCGCACCGCTTCCCGTGCGCTTTCGCTAAGCGCCATCGTAATCCCGGTAACATGCAAATATTGTGCCTGCTTGATATATTCCTCGTCCAAATGCTCCGGACGCATAAAGCTCGCAGCAGACCCTTTCCGATAGTAATACACCGAGGTTTTGCCGGAAACAATCTCACGCAGCATCAGCCCGGTCGGAGCTTCTGTTGTCAGCTCAGCGCGGGACACCTCGACCCCTTCGCCGCGAATTTTCTTGAGAATCATCCGCCCGAACGGGTCCTTGCCCAGCCGACCAAACCAACCGGCCCGATGCCCCAAACGAGCTACACCAATCGCGACATTGCTTTCAGCCCCGCCGAACAAGCCTTGAAATGAGGAGGAATACTCGATTCCCTTCGTGTTTTCCGGAATCATCAACGCCATCGACTCGCCAAAAGTAATAATCTCCGGCTGAAACATCTGCTCTTGTATGCTTTGGCGCGCGCTCATTATCTGCTCATCCATCCGCCGTCAACGCACAATACGTGACCGCTCATGTAATCGGAAGCCGCCGAAGCCAGAAACACTGCCGGGCCTTGCAAGTCTTCCGTCGTTCCCCAGCGTCCCGCTGGAATACGTCCCAAAATTTGTGCATTACGCTCTGCATCAGCGCGAATTGCTGCCGTGTTATCCGTATCCATGTAGCCAGGTGCAATCGCATTAACCTGAATGCCTTTGCCAGCCCATTCATTCGCCAGCGCTTTCGTAACCCCGGCAATCGCATGCTTGGAAGCCGTATAGCCAGGCACATTAATTCCACCCTGAAAGCTCAGCATCGAAGCAATATTAATAATTTTACCGGAGCCTTGCTTGATCATTTCCCGACCTACCAATTGGGACAAGAAGAAGGCCGAATTCAAGTTCAAGGACAGCACATCGTGCCAATCACTGGCTGCATGATCAGCAGCAGGCGTACGGCGAATAATTCCCGCGTTATTTACCAAAATATCAATTTTGCCAAATACCGATAAAGCTTCCTGAACGACGCCATCCAGCCCGCTCTCATCCATCAGGTTGGCGACAATCGTATGAGCTTTGCGCCCAAGCGCTTCAATTTGTTCTTGAACCTCACGTGAACGGTCATTACTCGTCACGATCACGACATCTGCACCTGCTTTAGCCAAGCCCAGCGAAATACCTCCGCCCAAGCCTACAGCTCCTCCAGTAACCAATGCCACTTTTCCAGTCAAATCAAACATCTCTTCGCCGCCTCTCGATTCGTAATTGAAACGTTTAAACTATAGGCAAGGCCTCATCCGAAGCCTGTGCTTTTTCTCTATTATACGTGAAACCGCCGCTCATTGCCAGACTGGTCTTGTCATTGTGCATGTTCAACATGATGTTCCCGGAAGTCCTTTTCAATGATTAAGCTTGTTGAAGCGTGTCCATTTTCTGACGCAGACTTTGCTTTGCGGCACATTTCGTTCGCTGATCCAAAACAGCCGTTCAAGCAGTACAGGATGACCAGGAACAGGCCGCAATCTTTGCTTGTACGGATGCAAACTTCATTAGCTCACCTTTCCAGACGGTATATGGAAAAACGAGATTTATTCGAGCGTTTTATATATAATTAGTACGTAAAACATATTGAAGGTCGTGGAGCTGCAACCTCATGCTACAAACCAAATTCTCAATTCCGCCTTTGCGGCCAAACCATCTTATGGCACGTCAATCCTTGATCCATAGCTTGAATGAAGGGCTCGCGTGCAAGCTGACTACCGTGATCGCTCCGTCCGGGTACGGGAAGACAACCTGCCTGAGCCAGTGGGCCAAGCAATGCCCCTATCCTGTGGCCTGGCTGTCCCTCGACCATCTCGACAATGATAACGAGCGCTTCTGGAACTACTTGCTCGCTGCCATCCGGCGCGTCTTCCCGACCGCCTGCGCGGCAACAACGAACTGCTTATCCGAAACAGAGGGGAATCGAAGGGAGAGAGTAGAGTTCGCATTATTGCGGGACTTGCAGGACATCGCTCAAGAGCTTGTATTGATTTTGGACGACCTGCATCTGATCGAGGCGCCCTCAGTCTATGAAGCGTTCGCTTATCTGCTCGAATACTTGCCTGCTCACGTGCACATCTATACCGCAAGCCGCAAAAAATTGCCGATGGCGCTTGCGCGGCTTCGATCCCAAGGGCAGCTGCGTCAGGTAGCCATCGGTGATCTCCGCTTGTCGCCTGATGATGGCGTCCGCTATCTCGCGGATCTGTTGAACGTGCCGTTCGAACAGGAGGAGCTGCGGCTGCTGGTACAACGTACCGAAGGCTGGTTCAGCGGCCTCCATCTGGCAGCGCTGTCTCTGAAGCAAAGCCCCGCCCCCGCTCGCTTTATCGGTCGATTTAACGGTCAACAGCGCGATATGGCCGATTACCTTCTGGAGGAGTTTCTCGCGCAGCAGCCTCCGGAGCGACAGGAGTTCCTCCTGCAGACCTCGATTCTTGAGAGAATGAACCGTTCATTATGCCAAGCGGTAACCGGCAGACCCGACAGCCAGCACCTGCTGGAGCAGATGTGTCAGAGCAACATGCTCATCTTTCCACTGGATGACGAATACGGCTGGTTCCGTTATCATCAATTGTTCGGCGAGTTTCTACAGCAGCAGCTTCGCGGCAAGAACTCTGGCCAATGGTCCCGCGTTCATGCCGCGGCAGGGCATTGGTATGCAGCTCATCAGTATTATGAGGAAGCCGTGGATCATTTTTTGGAAGGCAAACACTACGAGGACGCGGCGAGTTTATTGGAGCAGCATATCGAGGAGTGGAGTCTCAGACGGGTCATGCTGAAGCGATGGCTTTCCCAGCTTCCAGCCTCTATACTGGACGCAAGCCCCTGCCTGCAGTGCATGACCATCAAGCTTCATGTCGAAGCGGGGGAAATCTCCATTGCCGAAGCCCAATTGGAGCAGGTTCGAAGCAGGCTTGCACGCCCAGAGTGGTTCCCTTGGGTGCCTACCGTGCTGCTCATGAGCTCGGAGCTAGCTCTCTACCGCAGAGATATTCCACATACTGCCGAATATCTGGAGCAATTCGACAGACACGCCCCTCAGGGCATCCCTATGCAAATGCTGGGGGGAAACACGGTGCGCGGAGTAAACTATGAAGGCCTGCTTTCCTTCTTTGACGATCTGAATGAAGCGGACCGATTTTTACGCGTCTGGACGGATCGCTGGGGGAAAAGGGCTGCTTATCCGTTCACCGGATATTTTTATGTTGCTTACGGGGAGCTTCTGATGGAATGGGATCGCATTGAGGAAGCGGAACCGTTGCTGAATCGGGCCAGAAAAGAAGAAGTGATGCGGCCCTATTCTCGAATTGTGGTTAATTCCTCCATTCATTACGCCCATCTTCTTCAGATCAAAGGCGATGCCGACGGAGCGAAGCTGGCCCTGAGTCAGGTCGCGGCTCTAATTCGATCCTCGGACAGATATCTGTTCCTGAAAAAGCTGGAAGCTGTAGAGATGTTCCTTGCTTTGCTGAGCGGACGAATAGCAGAAGCGGAAGTATGGTTGACCGTTTGCGGACTGAAGCCCTCTGATCATGTTCCCTACTATCGCTTCACGGAATATTTGCACTATGCAAGAGCATTGATGATGACAGGAGCCCCGCAGGACGCCCTCAAGCTGCTGGAACAAATGCATCTGCAGGCAAGCCGCGATCTGCGGATCAGAGAGCAAATCAAGGTATTGATTCTGCTAAGCCTGGCGCACGATCGCCAAGGCAGTTCGTCCCAGGCAGTTACACGCTTGGAGAAGGCCCTCTATTTGGCTCAGCCGCAAGGATACCTTCGCAGCTTCCTCGACGAAGGAGCTTCGATGGCGAAGCTCTTGGCCGAGTACATACGCCTCCGGCAGAACAGTCCCATGCAACCGGCTTTTCCCGTCTCGCTTGAGTATGTCAAGACACTGCTGCATAAGCTGAACCCAGAGAGCCGCATTCCCAACAGTAATCCGATTCTGCTTACCGCCCAGGAAATGAAAATTTTGCGAGCGGTTCAAGAGGGACTCATCAACCGTGAAATGGCGGAACGTTTTCACGTGAGCAGTGAAACGATCAAGCGGCACCTGAAAAATATTTACCGTAAATTGGAGGTTAACAGCCGAATGAAGGCCATCCAACGGGCTTCCGAGCTAAAGCTTCTGTAAGCAGCAGCTTCAGATTAACTCAGCCTTCAGAGCTGAACTCGGCAGTTGTTTCAATTACCTTAATCCTCAGCAGTATCCAACTGGCCCATCTGCTGCACTGGGCGTTCGAATTCTGGTTGATCGACATATGTTTGGAAATAATATTATTTAAGGAAACACCCAAAATTTAAGGTAAATAAAAGCGGGGTAGAAATAATGAAATGGAGGAATAGCGATGAATCCTGATTTTGCCTTCACACGTGTTGGATATGTTTATTTGCCTTCATCAGATTTGAACACTTCCATAAATTGGTATACCGAACATTTATCCTTTATTCTGGTAAACAGATTTGAAGACAGAGGCTCGGAGCTCGCCGTGCTTCATCATCCTCATCAGCATTCGATCGCAGTGCTGCTTATTGCCACATCGGACGCAATTCCGCTTGCGCTCTCCAGAAACGGAAAGCCGTTTCCTGTGCTCGCTCTGAACTGCCTTGATATCGAACGCACGCATCGGTTGCTGGAGGAGAACGGTGTGGCGGTTCAGCCCTTACATACACTTGGGCAGGGCGAAGCCAAATACTTCTATCTCACCGATCCAGACGGCAACCTGCTGGAAGCTGCATGGTCGAAATGGGATCAGCAAGATACGTTTAAGAAAGGCTTTAAAATGGCCTAAGACTTACATTCAGCGCCACAGCGATGCGAATAAAACTTTATAGAATTTAAGATGAATAACGGGCTTAGCATGGGTTATGAAAAACAAACCCTCGCAAAGCCCAAGTAATTTGCTCCCTGATCGGTTCGAATACTTAAAATGGATGAAGAAACCAAGAAAATACTTCAAATAAAGAGGAAAAACCGCCAAAACCCTTATACATCAAGGCTTTGAGCGGTTTATATATCAATTGATATTCACTTAGAAACGTCCCAGGAGGGATTCGAACCCCCGACCGACGGCTTAGAAGGCCGTTGCTCTATCCTGCTGAGCTACTGGAACTTAGAGNTTTGAGCGGTTTATATATCAATTGATATTCACTTAGAAACGTCCCAGGAGGGATTCGAACCCCCGACCGACGGCTTAGAAGGCCGTTGCTCTATCCTGCTGAGCTACTGGAACTTAGAGATGGAGCGGGTGATGGGAATCGAACCCACGCTATTAGCTTGGAAGGCTAAAGTTCTACCATTGAACTACACCCGCGAAAATGAAATCGGGACGACACGATTTGAACATGCGACCCCCTGGTCCCAAACCAGGTGCTCTACCAAGCTGAGCTACGTCCCGATGAAACTGCCGGTAGAGGGACTTGAACCCCCACGGTTTCCCTCACGATTTTGAGTCGCGCGCGTCTGCCAATTCCGCCATACCGGCTTAGTGTACTTATGGAGCGGAAGACGGGAATCGAACCCGCGACCCTCGCCTTGGCAAGGCGATGCTCTACCGCTGAGCCACTTCCGCACATATCACTAATTATTAAACCATGAAAACTACTTCGAGACAAGTGTAACTTGTGGAGCGGAAGACGGGAATCGAACCCGCGACCCTCGCCTTGGCAAGGCGATGCTCTACCGCTGAGCCACTTCCGCACATATCACTAATTATTAAACCATGAAAGCTACTTTGAAACAAGTGTAACTTTTGGAGCGGAAGACGGGAATCGAACCCGCGACCCTCGCCTTGGCAAGGCGATGCTCTACCGCTGAGCCACTTCCGCGAGGTAAAAGTGAGCCATGTAGGACTCGAACCTACGACACCCTGATTAAAAGTCAGGTGCTCTACCAACTGAGCTAATGGCTCAAGTCAGAAACTGGGGATCTAGGATTCGAACCTAGGCGTGACGGAGTCAAAGTCCGTTGCCTTACCGCTTGGCTAATCCCCAATAAGATATGGGGCGATCGATGGGACTTGAACCCACGAATGCTGGAGCCACAGACCAGTGCGTTAACCCCTTCGCCACGACCGCCACAATCTGACTTCCTCTGGTGCCGTCGAGAGGAATCGAACCTCCGACCTACGCATTACGAGTGCGTTGCTCTACCGCTGAGCTACGACGGCATAAAATAAAAAAACGGTTCTCATCTATGTTCAGATGAACCGATGAGACGTAAACCTTCAATAAATTAATGGCGGAGCCGACGGGATTCGAACCCGCGGTCTCCTGCGTGACAGGCAGGCATGTTAGGCCTCTACACCACGGCTCCACATAATCATTGGTTGCGGGGGCAGGATTTGAACCTGCGGCCTTCGGGTTATGAGCCCGACGAGCTACCGGGCTGCTCCACCCCGCGTCATTTCAATTAAAACTATATGGTGGAGGCTGACGGGATCGAACCGCCGACCCTCTGCTTGTAAGGCAGATGCTCTCCCAGCTGAGCTAAGCCTCCATGGTGATGAGTATCAAACTCATCAATGACCCGTAGGGGATTCGAACCCCTGTTACCTCCGTGAAAGGGAGGTGTCTTAACCCCTTGACCAACGGGCCTTACTAATAAAATATCTTAAACCTCTCTACGGAGAGAGAGGGATTCGAACCCTCGAGACGCTTGTGACGCCTACACGATTTCCAATCGTGCTCCTTCGG